>JAZRJO010000295.1:0-2174 GCA_045645825.1 Acetatifactor sp.
GCCCGACGTAAAATCCTGGCTGTTTTATGTCCACAAAATCCCGTGTTTGGTGGATATAGAAAAGATGAAGCAGACGGCATGAACCCTTTCGCTGGAGCATAAGTATCAAATACTCAGCACCTTAACGCTTATCGGGTAGGCATCTGGCAGTACCCGATAAGCGTTATCTTATTGACACACAACCATTTGTGCTCCATGCGTCTGTTAAGTATCTATGGATTAGGCTATTTTATTTTCAGTGCATCCAAAAGGACTTTTTCCATTATCTTGTAGCCTTCAAGTGTCGGATGACAGGCGTCTTTCGAGAGATTTGCCGGAAGGCCATTCTGGTCATCCTTCATCGGAGTATGGTAGTCAACGTAAATATATTTGTTCTTGGCTGCATATTCCTTGATCATCTCATTCAAGGCTACGATCTGACTTGCGGCATCAGTAACCTCTGGGCGCCAACGGAATCTTACACATGGAAGAACTGAACAGAGTACCGGCTTGATCTTATTGGCTTTTGCTATATCGCACATCGACACGATATTGGCAAAAATATTCTCAAGAGTGATAGGACCGTTGTTGAGTGCAATGTCATTGGCTCCAGCCAATATGACAGCGTACTTTGGCGCATGGACTACAACATCCTGTCTGAAACGGCAGAGCATATGGGATGATGTCTGACCGGAAATACCTCTTCCAACCAGATTGTGAGAAGAGAAGAACTCCGGATCTTTCTTGAACCAGCCTTCTGTAATGCTGTCACCCATCAAGACAGCTATCGGCTTCACATTTACCTCTGTGTTAGCCTGAGCATACTTCACTACATTAGCCCAATCTTTCTGAGCCATAGCCACTGACGGAAGCATGACTGCACCGATCAGAAGAATTACGATTTTCTTAAACATAATATACTAGTTTTAAAATTATTAATTCCCAATAATATTCGCGTAGTTCCTAAAATCGGAGAAGATGAACCGGGTGTGGTACTCGGTATGGAGTGGCGCGGACAAAAAGCAGCCATTGGGCCGACAGGTATGTTCCTATGACCAGAATTGTACGATATGGCACTGGTTCAACAAACTTATTCCACGCAAGTATAAAATCCGAGACCACGAACAGGACGGCTCCCAAAGCATAAAGAGAGCTGCGCTGCATAAGTGCAGTATATAGCATTGTACATATCAATATCGCATAAACACCTACTCCGATACGTAGCACACCAGCCGGTGCAGATGGTACAATCTTCACAAATACGAACGAGAGCAAAGCTGCAGTACAGATACCAAGCATGAGAAGGTATCCCTTCATCTTTGTTGTCAGCTTATAATCTTTTCTGATGAAACGACGGATAAAGAACACTACATAGAAAATGTGCGCAACCGCAAACGAACCCATCTGCGCCATGAAGTTATGGCAAGATCCCGCGTAATCCCCTATTATCGAGAAGAGAAGAGCTAAAGTGATCTCCCATGGAGTAAGCCAAAATGACGACAGGACAATGATTCCCATAGGGATGCATAGCTTATGAGGGATATCCAGAGGTGAAAAGAATATCGCTGTACCCACCAGGAACAGAGCTGTAACCGCAAAAACCACCTGTTTTACGCAGGTTTCCTTCATCTTTAATATTGACATAGCTAGTTATTCTGTTAAAAATGGATTCTCTTTATATAGGGTAGCATCACAATACTGGCTACCGTTGGCCTTTCCCTGATGACTTATGTACCATGATCCGTCACCAAGAGGACAGAGTCCGGTACTTCCCCACTCAAAATGGCTTCCTTCACTGACCTTCAGCTGGAGAACATCCGACTCCTCGTAAGGGACATCCTGAAGTCGCGCAGCAAACGGTTCCTGCATCATATCCAGAATAAACATCGAATAGTTTGGATATTGAGGCTTACTTCCCTTATACACAGCAAGATATATCTTGTTTGTCGCCTTATCATATGCCATATTCTGCACGCCATATCTTGTATTTCCAGTGTGGATAAAATATTTTGCCACCGGCCGCGAAAGGTCGCCAAGGTCGAAACACAAAAGGACATTATGATCATTGTCTGTACGGTTCACATTACCATAGATGCCATAAGCGACATAGAGACAACGCTTTCCTTTTCCTGACTTACCAAAACCTGGACCTATTGTTATGCCGTCCATTCCCGAACAGCCATATCTGTGCTCAT
>JAZRJO010000296.1:0-2110 GCA_045645825.1 Acetatifactor sp.
AATATGTACTATTGTAATTGCTACAGACTTTTGGCGTGAAATGCCGGTTAAACCTGTGTGGATGCTTGAAAGGATATACACTTTGTGTTATGATAATCATAGTATTTTGACAAAAATAAGAAGGTAAAATAGAAGGTAAAAAGTATGGTAGGAAGAATCATAGCCCTTGTTTCCTGCTTGCTGTGTGTCATTCCGTTTTGGATCATTTCAAAATACGAAAAGGACAGTAGAGACCCAGTCCCTTTTTGGAGTGGAGATACCAGTTTGAAAGCAAAGGTTACCAATGTGCATGAATATAACAGGGAGATGTGCAGTCTGTATCAAAAATGCGGGATGGCGTTTTTGATCACCGGGCTTGGTTTTCTTGTGAATGTTACGGTGGGAGTCATTTTGTTAGGGTTTGACTGTTCACTTGGTATTTATATAGTATATCGGCAGTATAAGAAGATTTTGAGTAAGTACTCATAAAATACGGTTTAGGGGCGAAAAGCAATGTATGAATTAGTTCAGGTTTCAGAAAACACTTATTATGTGCAAAGTCCTGCCAAGATTGGCATTGTAAAGCTGAATGATACAGAAGTATGTCTGGTCGACAGTGGCAATGATAAGGAGGCCGGCAAGAAGGTGCGCAAGATTCTGGAGGCCAATGGTTGGCAGTTGAAAGCAATATACAATACCCATTCCAATGCAGATCATATTGGCGGCAATAAGTATCTGCAGACCCAGACCGGGTGTAAAATCTATGCGCCGGGCGTGGAATGTGATTTTACCAGACATCCTGTTTTGGAACCGGCCTATTTGTATGGCGGATATCCTTGCAAGGATTTGCGGCATAAGTTCCTGATGGCACAGGAGAGTGTGGCAGAGTATCTGACAGAGGCGGTATTGCCGGAGGGATTTGAGATGATCCCTTTGCCGGGGCATTTCTTTGATATGGTGGGCTTTCGGACTCCTGATGATGTGGTTTTTTTGGCGGATTGTCTGTCAAGTAAGGAGACTTTGGATAAGTATCAGATCGGTGTTGTCTATGATGTGGGTGCTTACATACAGACTTTGGAAATGGTGAAAAGCTTAAAGGTGCGGCTGTTTGTACCGTCCCATGCCGAAGCCACAGAAGATATCTCTTCGTTGGCACAGTATAATCTGGATAAGGTGGGGCAGATCGCAGAAAAGATTACTGCAATTTGTAAAGAGCCCATTTGCTTTGAAAAAATTTTGCAGAAGCTTTTTACAGAATATGGCCTGATGATGAATTTGGAGCAGTATGTGCTTGTGGGAAGCACGGTGCGTTCTTATCTTTCCTGGTTAAAGGATACAGGAAAAGTGCAGGCGCGTTTTGAAGAGAATATGCTTTTGTGGGAAGCGGTATCATGAAAAAAGAGATGATGAAAAGGGATGTTTCTGAAAAACTGCAGAAGAGGATACTGAGAATACAGGAGATGGAGCAATATTATGATGAGGTTTTGCATGCGGTAAACGCTTGCCCGGATGCAGCAATAGAGGATGATGTTATCCGAAAAAAGGTGCAGATGCTGGAGGAATATTGTACCGGTGGACAGTGGCTGCAGGATTATGCGTGCGATGAGAGAGGAGAATTGCCAGCAGGTCTCAAAAGAGGTGTGTTGTCTCAGGATGGACTTTATAATTTGCTGTGTGATATTTGGAAATTCAGGAAAGCTTCTGTGCAGACAAAAATAGAAGGCGGTGAATAAAAGTGAAAACGAAGAGTTTATCAAAAGATTTTACAAAAGGCAATGTGGCAAAACAGTTGTTGTGGTTTGCCCTGCCTTTCATGGCATCGAATGCTTTACAGGTGCTCTACAGCACCATAGATATGATCATTGTGGGTAAATATGTGGGCACGGCTGGGCTTTCGGCGGTCTCTCAAAGTAGTCTGATCATTAATTTTGCTACCATGGTGTGCCTGGGCTTTTCCAATGGAGGACAGGTGTTGGTGGCCCAGGCCCTGGGGGCAGGAAAACGCAAAGAAATGAGTGAGATCATCGGTACCTTGTTTAGCCTTATCGTGAGCATCGCGCTGGTATTGTCCTGTGCGCCGCTGGCCTTTGCCGATGGCGAAAGCGGCACCTGCGGTGACAATCTGACCTGG
>JAZRJO010000297.1:0-11130 GCA_045645825.1 Acetatifactor sp.
TACCAATGCTTATTTTGAACCATTCTTTATGGGTGTCAGTGCTAATCTGCAGGATGAGATCAATGGGGACAAGGTGGATATGTCTTTCGCTACCGATGATGATCGCAAACTGCCTATCAAACAGCGCATTGAAATGAAGGACATCACCTATGCTTATCCCAATACGGAGAAATTGATCTTTGACCGGGCACAGCTTATGATTCCTGTGGGGAAATCTGTGGGAATCGTGGGAACCTCCGGCGCCGGAAAGAGTACGGTGGTGGATATCCTGCTGGGACTGTTGGAGCCGAAGAACGGTGAGATTCTGGCGGATGGTCAGAACGTTAAGGAAAATGGAAATTATCGGAAGTGGCTAAAAAATATCGGATATATTCCTCAAATGATCTTTATGCTGGATGATACCATTCGCAGGAATGTGGCTTTCGGTGTGCCTGATGATCAGATTGATGAGAAGAGATTGTGGGAAGTGCTGAAAGAAGCCCAGCTGGATGAATTTATCCGCCAGCTTCCCGAAGGATTGGACACCGGAATCGGAGAAAGAGGTATTCGCCTGTCCGGCGGTCAGCGCCAGCGTATCGGTATTGCCAGGGCATTGTATCATGATCCGGAAGTGATGATTCTGGACGAGGCTACTTCTGCACTGGATAATGATACCGAGGCTGCCATCATGGAGTCCATCAATAGATTGCATGGACGAAAGACCCTGATCATCATTGCCCATCGCCTGCAGACCATTGAGAAATGTGATGTGGTTTACCGGGTGGAGAATGGGAAAGCCAAGATCGAAAGAGGACAGTTGTAGGTGGTAACGTGGGGAAGGAAGTTAGAATGAAGCTGAGCATTATCGTGCCCGTCTATAATATGGCGGCGGATGGAAAATTGGAATATTGTCTGGATTCCCTGATGGCACAGACCATAGAGGAGTATGAAGTGATCGCGGTGAATGATGCTTCCACAGATCATTCCTTGGAGATTCTGAGAGACTATGAGAGACGCTATCCTGATAAAATGAAAGTAGTTACTTACCCTGACAACAGACGCCAGGGTGGAGCCAAAAATGCCGGCCTGAAAATTGCCTGTGGTGACTGGATCGGTTTTGTGGACAGTGACGACTGGGTATCTCACGATTGCTATGAAAAACTTCTTGTGAGGGCTAAGAAAACCGGTGCCGACATGGTGGGCTGTGATTACAGTCTGGTACATGAGCACACGTTTGAACCCGGGGAGATCATTCATAATAATACTGCTGACCAGACAGGGCCGCTTGACCGTGAGAAACATGGTAAACTGATCATGCGCTCCGGCAGTATGGTCATTAAAATCTACCGTCACAGCATCATCAAGGAAAATAACCTGAATTTCCCGGAGAAGATTTTTTACGAGGATAACTGTGCAGGGCCGGTCTGGAGCTTGTATTTTACTCACTTTGAGAGAGTAGAGGAGCCGCTGTATTATTATTATCAGCACCAGGCCTCCACGGTGCACCGGATCACAGAACAAAAGTGCAGAGATCGTATGAAGGCCGGGGAGCTTTTGTATGAGGAGTTTGTAAAAAGAGGATCTTTGGAGGAGTACCGTACGGAGCTGGAATACCGGTTTTGTGAGCTTTATTATGTCAATACATTGTTCTCTTATATGCTCGGGATGAAACGCCGGAAGCTTTCCTTCGTGAAAGAACTGTATGCAGGGATGATGCAGCATTTTCCCGCATTTGAGGAAAATCCCTATTATCAGAAGAATACCGGAGAAGAGGAAAAATACTTTATCGGGCTTCAGAAGAAGAGCGTGGCTTTGTCCTATTATTATTATTTGCTGAAATTGAGGGTGCGCCAAGTGCGGAAGAAAATAGGTATATAGTGAAAAAGGTTAGTAAATCATGTGATAAGATATTGTTTTACCACCCTTACATCTACTATACTGATTGCAGTAATTAACATGTCATTTCAGAAAGGATTGGTAATTAAATGAATACAATATTAGAACAGAACAAAGCGTGGATTGATGCGACTTGGGAGAAAATCGACAAGAAATTAGCAAAGAAAGCTGTAAAGAGCCGCAACAAGCTTCCTTATACGACGGTAAACGGTGAGCATGATGATAGGTCCGAGAAAAGTGTTACCTGGTGGACCAATGGTTTCTGGGGCGGTATCATGTGGCTGATGTATAAGGAAACCGGAAATGAGGAATACAGAAAGACTGCTGAGCGTTCAGAGGAAATTCTGGACAGAGCTTTGGCAAAATATAAAGCACTGCATCATGACGTGGGATTTATGTGGCATCTGACCAGTGGCGCAAGTTATCGTCTTACCGGCAACACAGCATCCTTAAACAGAAACCTTTTCGCCGCTGCCTCTCTTTGTTCCAGATATAATGTGGACGGAGATTATATCCGTGCCTGGAATAACCCGACCAAGACCTCTGTAGACCCTCACAAGGGCTATTCCATCATCGACTGTCTCATGAACCTGGCTCTTTTGTACTGGGCATCAGAGGAAATCGGTGATGACCGTTTCAAGAAGATCGCTATGCGTCATATGGACATGGCACTGCGTGACCATATCCGTCCCGATGGCAGTATCAATCACATCGTAGACCATGAAACGGATAAGGTAGGTGTAAAGCAAATTCTGGTCGGACAGGGATATAGTGAGACTTCCTGCTGGTCAAGAGGTTTGTCCTGGGCTTTATATGGCTCTATGATTTCTTACATTCATGCAGGCAAAGAGGAGTATCTGGATGCAGCCAAGAGAACTGCAGACTACTTTATTGAAGGCTGCAAGAAGACCAATTATCTTCCGCTGGTAGACTTCTGCGCACCGGAAGAACCTGTGTATTATGATAGTACAGCCGGCGTGTGTGCGGCCTGCGGTATGCTGGAGCTCGCTAAGTATGTTTCTGAGGAAGAAGGAAAGAGATATACACAGGAGGCCATTAATATTCTGAAGGCTTGTGATGAACATTTCTGCAATTACGAAGAGGACGAGGATGCACTGGTACTTATGGGAACGGAGAGATATCCTTTGACTGAGAAATCTATGAAGGGAGTACATATTCCGATCATTTACGGAGGCTTCTTCTTTGTGGAGGCGATGCTTAAATTAAGAGGGAATGATTTCTTAATATGGTAACGTGAAAGAAGCAGAGGTTCGGGCCTCTGCTTCTTTTAATTCAAGTAATTTAGAAAGTTTTCTTGCTAAATTACCTTGCCTATGGTAAACTTTAATAGTATAAGGCGTATTGTATCTTGTTTTCAACCGGTATGTTATAAGAAGCTGTGAAAGGCAGTACCAGGTTAGCAGTAAGCAGGAGGATTGACATGAAGAAGATTGCGATTATCCCCGCCCGGGGTGGCAGTAAGAGGATTCCCCGGAAGAATATCAGAGAGTTTTGCGGCAAGCCGATGCTTGCCTATTCTATAGAGGCAGCCCTTGATTCCGGGATTTTTGACACGGTGATGGTATCTACTGACGATGAAGAGATTGCGGAAATTGCCAGAAGGTATGGAGCCGAGGTGCCGTTTATGCGAAGTGAAGCCACGGCAGGGGATTATGCCCAGATGCCGGATGTGGTGTTGGAGGTCTTTTCCGAGTATGAGAAGAGAGGGGAGATTTATGAGTATGGTTGTATGATTTTCCCTACGGCTCCTTTTGTGACAGGTGAGAAATTGCGGGATGCGGATGCAAAGCTGGAGGCTTCCGGAGCAGATACGCTGACTACAGTGGTGCGGTTTTCCTATCCGCCACAGAGGGCGCTTGTGGTGCGGAATGAGAGGCTTTTGTTTGAGTATCCTCAGTATCTGGACAGTCGTTCTCAGGATTTGGAACCTCACTATCACGATGCGGCCCAGTTTATTTTCTTCCATACGGATGTGTTTAAAGAAAACAAGAGATTTCTGGTGGGGGATCTGCTCCCTTATGAGATCAGTGAGATGGAAGTGCAGGATATTGATACCGAGGTGGACTGGCAGATCGCTGAGATCAAGTATCGCCTGATGAAGGAGAAACAGGGACAATGAGCCTTACAAAAATCGCAGTGTTATCCAATGTGAATATGAACTTTGTCATCCGTTTGCTGAAGAAGGAATATGAGGTCTATGAAAGCGAAGGGTATGGGAATGAGTTGGGTGTTCTGATGAATCCCCAGTCTTCTTATCATGGCTTTGGTCCCCGTGTGACGTTTTTACTCATGGATTTGATGGAAGTGGTAGAGCATCAGCCTGAGGTGGCAGGTGGGGCGGCTGAGGCCATTGACAGATGGTTTTCTATGTTGGAAGGCTGCCTGAAACCGGAGGGGATTTATTATGTTTCGGATGCTTATCTGTGGGGGCCGGAGCTTTTTGTGCTCAGTGACCCGGGCAGAAAGCAGGCTTTGGAAGCGGTATGGCAGGAGAGGTTGCAAGCTTTGTGCAGCCACCATACGAATGTATATATTTTGCCTTATCGTCACATGGTAGAGCAGATGGGAGAGGAGAATGCTTTTTCCTTGAAGACTTGGTATCTGGGTAAGATTCTGCATACCAATGAAGCACAGAAGCGTCTGAGTGGTCTGATCCGTGAGAAGGTGGAGATTCAGGGTAGGATAGCTAAGAAGGTGCTTTTGCTGGATCTGGATAATACCCTTTGGGGTGGCCTGGCAGGAGAGGCTGATCATACGCCTGTTATATTGTCAGAGGATCACAGCGGATTGGCGTACAAGAATCTGCAGAGGGTGATCTTGCAGATGCAGAAGCAGGGTGTGATCCTGGGAATCGTATCCAAGAATAATGAAGAGGATGCCATGGAGATTCTAAGATCTCATCCACATCAGGTATTGCGGCCGGAATGTTTTGCGGCATACAGAATCAACTGGCAGCCGAAACATGAGAATATTGTGCAGATCGCTCAGGAATTAAATCTTGGGTTGGATTCTTTTGTGTTCTGGGATGACAATCCCACGGAGCGGGAGTTGGTGTCTTCTATGCTCCCCCAGGTGACAGTGCCTGATTTTCCGGACAAGCCGGAGGAATTGGCACCGGCTATGGCAGAGATTTATCGTAAGTTTTTTGAAAAGGCAGCAGTGACAAAGGAAGATTTGGACAAGACAAAGCAATATGCAGACAATGCCAAGAGGAATCAATTACAGGCCCGGGTGGAGAATTTTGAGGAATATTTAAAGCAGCTTGCCATTGTAGTAACGAAAGAGGATCCCGCGGACAATATTGTACGTCTTGTGCAGCTTGTGAATAAGACCAATCAATTTAATCTTACTACCAGACGTTTCGATCAGACACAGATGCAGGAGGTGCTGGAAGATCAGCATCGAAAAGTGTTTTTGTACCGTGTGGAGGACTGTTTTGGAGATAATGGGATTGTGGCGGCAGGAATTGTGGAGTTTAAGGAGACGAACAGGGATGCCGGCAAAGAAGCTGTCAAGGAGGCTTTTATAGAAGAATTGGTTATGAGTTGCCGGGTGATGGGCAAAAATATAGAATATGCTATTGTAGAAGATATGGAGAAAGCACTGCGGGCGGAAGGCTGTCAGTTAGTGAAAGCCGCTTATCTGCCCACTGCCAAAAATAAGCCGGTGGAGACCCTTTATGAAAAATTAGGGTATACTGTAATAGAAAAACGTCGGGATGGCAGTAAAATTTATGAGATAGACTTGGCAAAAAGGCTTGATAGGGTGTATTATGTAACAATGAGGTAATCATTGAAAATAGATAAAAACAGACGGGAGTATCAGATTATGAAAGAAAGAATCATTGCATTAATGGAAGAAGTATTTCAGGTGCCGAAAGGCATGGTGACGGAATATACCACTATGGATGATTTGGAAGAGTGGGATTCTCTTGCACATGTGATGATGATCGGGGAGTTGGAAGAGAAGCTTGGTATTGAAATTGACCTGGATGAGGCGGCAGAGATCACCACGGTTCGAGAAATTCTGGAGAAGGCAGGAGCGATTTGAGCTCAGTGCAGGATGCAAAGTACCCTGAATCCTCAATGAACCTAAGTGGGAGGAAATTATGAGTTATACAGTAAGACCGGTAATGGAAGCGGATCTGGAGCGGATCATGAACTGGCGAATGGATCCGGAGATCACCAAATATATGAACACAAACCCCAAGCTGACCTTAGAAGGGCAGAGACAATGGTTCGCGGGGATTTTAGAGAATCCGGATGTGCGATACTGGATCATTGAGGTGGAAGGTCAGCCGGCAGGGGTGATCAATCTGACAGGCCTTAGCCGGGAAGATGGTGTGCTTGGTTGGGCCTATTATGTAGGCGAAAAGAAGCTTCGCAGCATGAAGCTGGCCCTTTCTCTGGAAATGAGTTTATATGATTATATCTTTGATGTGCTTGGGAAAAAAGCACTGGTAGGTGATATTTTCACCCTGAATAAAGGGGTGATCCAACTGCACCTTCTTTGCGGAAGCTACATCGTGGAGGAGAAAAAGAACCATGTATGCAAAGAGGGCATTTGGTATGACGTGACCTTTATGGAGATGACGGCAGAGCATTGGAATGAAATCAGAGGCACTAAGAAGTATGTAAAGATTTTGTTTGAGTGAGGTGAGAACACCATGAAGAAAGAAATTATCATAGGCAATCATGTAATCAGTGAAGATTCGCCGACTTTTATCATCGCGGAGATGTCCGCTAATCACAATATGGATTTTGACAGGGCAGTGGCGATCATGCAGGCTGCCAAGGATGCAGGGGCAGATGCTGTTAAGATTCAGACTTACACAGCAGATACCATCACACTTGATTGTGACGATCCCTGCTTTCAGATTACCCAGGGAACTCTCTGGGATGGAACCACATTGCATAAATTGTATGAGACTGCTTATACTCCTTGGGAGTGGCAACCGAAGTTAAAGCAGATCGCAGAAGAGATGGGGCTGGAATTTTTTTCTTCACCTTTCGATCTGACTGCGGTAGATTTTTTGGAAGAGATGGATGTTCCGGCTTACAAAATTGCATCTTTTGAGATCAATGATATTCCTATGATCAAGAAGATTGCCAAACTGGGGAAACCTATGATCTTTGCTACAGGAATTGCACATTTGGCTGATATTGAGCTGGCAATGCAGACTTGCCGGGAGGCGGGGAATGAAAATGTGATTTTGCTAAAGTGTACTTCTGCCTATCCGGCTCCTTATGAGGCGGTGAATCTTAGAACCATTCCATCCATGTCCCAGACATTTGACTGTATCACAGGACTGTCCGATCATACGATGGGTGGCGCTGTGGCAGGTGCTGCAGTGGCTTTGGGAGCCAAGGTGATAGAGAAGCATCTGACACTGAAGAGGGCTGATGGCGGTGCTGATTCCGCATTCTCCATGGAGCCTGAGGAGTTTAAGGAGATGGTGGATAATATCCGTAAGATCGAGCTGGCGCTGGGAAAAGTGACTTATGATTTGTCACCGAAAGCAGCCAGAGAAAGAGAGCATTCCAGGTCCTTATTTGTGGCCAAAGATATGAAGGCAGGGGATGTATTTACACCGGAGAATCTTCGCTCCGTGCGCCCGGCCAATGGGCTGCATACCCGATATTATGAAGAACTGTTAGGAAAGAGGATTACGAAGGATGCCAAGTTGGGGACACCTATGTCTTGGGAGTTGGTGGACTTCGAAATGTAAATAGGGTAGTCAAAGGCCGGAGTGGCAGATTGGGAGAATACAATGTATTATTTTCGGGCTGACGGCAATGCCGTGACAGGAGCCGGACATCTGATGAGGTGTCTGACCATAGCGGAAGAATTAAAGAAACTGTCTGAGGCAGATGAAATATGCTTTCTCTGTGCAGATGAAGCGTCGGCAGAATTGGTGACTCAGAGAGGATTTGCAGTTCGGATTCTGCACACGGATTACCGGAACATGGAAGAGGAACTGCCAGTGCTTTGGGAAGTGTTTGGCAGGGAGCAGAAGCTGGTTGACCAAGCACAACGGATGTGGACGGCGCCTGTGATCTTGGTGGACAGCTATCATGTGACAAATGTTTATTTGGAAGCGCTAAGGTCATATGGCAGAGTATATCTCATGGATGACATGGGTAAGAAGCCGTACCCGGTGGATGGTGTGATTAATTATAATGCGTTTGCTGATAAGACCTATTATGAGAACTTATATCGAGGCAAGAAGGTAGTTCTTGCTATAGGCAGCGAGTATGTGCCGGTGCGTTCACAGTTTTTGAATGTGCCCTATGAGGTCAGGGAGCAGGTAAAGGAAGTATTGATCAGTACCGGCGGCGGAGATCAAGATAATATTGCGGCAGCAGTGTTGGAGACGATACAAAGGCCGGGTTATCATTATCATGTGATCGTGGGTCAGTTTAATCCATATTTTTCCCGGTGGAAGCAACTGGAACTGGAAAGTGGCATGATTCATGTGCATCACAATGTGACAGACATGGCGTCTCTTATGAGGCAGTGCGACTTGGCAGTGACGGCGGGAGGTACCACCATTTATGAACTGGC
Source organism: Acetatifactor sp. (assembly GCA_045645825.1). Taxonomy (GTDB): domain Bacteria; phylum Bacillota; class Clostridia; order Lachnospirales; family Lachnospiraceae; genus Acetatifactor. The sequence goes on from JAZRJO010000297.1 coordinate 8,461, forward strand.
AGCCATTGGTATACCGTTTTTGTGCTTCTCTTACGCAGAGAATCAAGAGGCTTTGACCGCCTATATCGGCAGAGAGAATATAGCAGGTTATTGTGGGGCTTATCATTTAAAACCACAGGAGACGTTAAACTGCATGAGCACATTGGCAGAGCTGATGTGTGAAGGGGTGAAGTCAGGAGAGCAAACCTCCAACGCAAAGGGGGCAGAAGAGCTTGCAGGTGTGGCACTGCGCAGGAAAATGTATCGAAGAGAAAAAGAAATGATAGATGGGTTGGGAGCAGGCAGGATCGCCAAGCTTCTGGCCGGGAAATAGATATTTTAGAAACAAGGCGGAAGAGGAAAAGCTGCGGTGGCAAAGTGGCAGGAAGGAGTTCGTGGATGAAGACGCCCACAGAAGTTGTACAGAATTTAAACAAGTACATAAAAAAGGAATGGAAGCTGGCGTTTTTGGCAGCCTTTGTATGTGGGCTGTTAGTCCATATGCCCATGCTTCTTTCAGATATTCCTAATCACGACGGACTGGACAGTATGTATTTTGACCAGAATATGATCACTTCCGGACGATGGTTTTTAATGGTGGCCTGTGGTCTTACCTCATATTATACGCTGCCTTGGCTGATCGGTGTGTTAGGGATGCTTTGGCTGGCAGTGACAGCGGTGCTGTTGGTGGAGTTTCTGGAGGTGAGGGATGGGTGCTGCATTGTATTGATCAGCGGACTTCTGGTTAGTTTTCCGGCGTTGTCATCCACCTTTGCCTATGTTTTTACTATGGATGGATATCTGTTGGGGCTGATGCTTGCGGTGGCGGCGGTATTATGCGTAAAAAAGCTTAGATACGGTTTTCTTCCCGGGGCAATCTGTCTGGCATTTAGTCTGGGTACTTATCAGGCCTATCTGCCCTTTGCGGTAATATTGAGCATTTATGGAATTCTTGTGTTTATTATGGAACATGCAGGTGAGAAGGCACAAGGTGGAGTGTTATGGCAGAATTGCAAGTATGCCCTGCGGTATCTTTACATGGGCGTGCTTGGACTCTTGTTATATTATGGAATATTACAGCTTTTATTAAAGATACAGGGTAAGGAACTGGATACTTATCAGGGCATTAACAGTCTGGAGAACAGTCCTCTTGCAGGGGGGCTTACTTCCCTGTTACAGATGGTTGTGTCCATGTACCGGGATTTCTTCGCCTTTTCTCTGAAGGGAAATGTGGTGATCAATAATGGACTGTCCTTGGCTGCAGTGGTAATCTTACTGGCAGCGACTGTTTGGATGGTGATCAGGTTGATGGTCAGAGGGAACTGGTGGAAGCACATCTGGTTTTATGTATTGTTGATCTTACCGGCAGTGGGACTTCCCATCGCTACCAATCTGATTCTGGTCATTTCTCCCGGAGTTACTTATCATCTGCTGATGCGGTATCAGTGGGTGTTGTATTTGATTCTGCCGATTGCGTTTGTGAGCAGATATGGAGTAGTCAAAAGGGATGGAACGGTCAGCAAGGATGGAGGCAGTGCATGGGCACTTTGGTCAGTGGCAGCAGCTGCGGTGCTGCTCATAGGAAATTATGCTGTGACGGACAACATTGCCTACTCTAATCTGCACAAGAGATATGAGAAGACCTATGCCTACTGTCTGCGCCTGCTGGATCGTATCGAGCAGACGCCGGGATATTATCAGGGGATTCCCATTGCCATGATTGGTGTGGTGGGAAATGAGTCTTATCCTACAACGGACATTACACAGGATGTAACTAGCAATATGATCGGAATGAATGGGGATGTGTTATTATATACAGGGGATAATTATGAAATTTTTATCCGTAATTACCTGGGGGCGACGTTGAACATCCTGCCCACAGAAGTGATGGAGGAGATTTATTATTCTGAAAGTTACCGGAAAATGGACAGTTTTCCTGGGGCTGACAGCGTGAAACTGGTGGATGGTGTGATCTACGTAAAGACGGAGAACATCGACAGAACATTAGATGAGGAAGTGAAGTAAGTATGGCATTATTATCAATTGTACTGCCTTCCTATAATGAAGAGCAGAATATCGCCAATACAGCAAAGGTATTAAGCGAAATAATGGAACAGGAACAAATTGACTATGAGCTGATTTTTGTCAGTGACGGTTCCAAGGACAACACTTATCAGGAGATTTTGAAAGCTGCGGCAGACAATCCCCATGTAAAGGGTGCTGAGTTTTCCCGGAATTTTGGAAAAGAAGCAGGGATTTTTGCAGGACTGTCTCTGGCGCTGGGAGATGCGGTGGTGGTGATGGACTGCGATCTGCAACATCCTCCTCAGGTGATCCTTGAGATGTGGAAGCTTTGGCAGGAAGGCTATGAAGTGGTGGAAGGCATCAAAACAAGCAGGGGCAAAGAGAGCATTGCCCATAAGATGTCGGCAGGGCTTTTTTACAAGATCATGAGTAAGCTGATCAAGATGGACATGAACGCTTCCTCTGATTATAAGCTACTGGATCGTAAGGTAGTGGACGTGCTTTTGGAGCTTCCGGAGAAAAATACCTTCTTTCGGGCACTGACTTTCTGGGCCGGTTTTCGCACTACTACGGTGGAATACCAGGTACAGGAGCGTCTGTACGGTCAGAGTAAATGGTCCGTTATCAGTCTGATGAAGTATGCCATCACCAATGCCACATCGTTCA
>JAZRJO010000298.1:0-3312 GCA_045645825.1 Acetatifactor sp.
TACTCTTTCTTGCAAAACCAGACTAAAATTCAACTCTATTATTCCAATTTCAACAATGCACAATTCTATTTTTTAATATACAAAGCAATACTCCGATTCACTTTTTAATCAGTATTCTATTTTTAAATAACTACTGTCCATACAATTTATTAAATCAAAATGGAAATTATGCCTTCTTCAATTCTTCTGTCAGAAGGTTTCCGTAATCACACAGTTCAAAAGCCTCTGCAAAATTCCTATCTATTATTGTAGTTTAACCTCACAACTCAGGGTTCCCTTTGCCGGATATTCCCCTGCCAGAACTTCAAGGGTTGCTTCCACTGACTTCTCTGAAGCATTACCCACAATAAGTCTCGGCATATGTGGAAGATCTTCCAGCACACGAGGATTACCGAAATGGATCACTGTGTTTACCCTTTCTGTCATCCGCATTGCACTGATCAGCGTTACTAATCTGTGGGTCAGACGTTCCTTGCCGGTAAAGCTTAAAGGCTCAGTAAAAGTAAGGAAGATCACATCATCATACCCCAGGGACTCATTGAGAATTTTTATATTCTGCCCCTGTGAAGGAAACTCGTGGATAAAATTAACAGCAGCATTGGGGAACAACTCCTTTATCTTCTGTTCTATCTTCAAAGGATAATGCCACTTGGAACTGAAGGTATCCACATCAATTTTTCCGTCTGCGCCAAACTGCATTTCGTTTCTTATCATCACGGCAAAATAATACTTTCCATCTCTTAAGAGGCTTGTAGATACACCCTCATCTGTTTTTGCATACACACCGTTCTTATCAATATTACGGAAGATTTCCATTTCTTCTTCCGTGATCTCTACATCTTTCGGAAGGGAAAGTGTCTTATGTTGGGCTGCCAGAATACGCTTTACGGCTGCATCCAGCACTTCATCCGGGATCATTCCCTGATCATAAGCTGCACAAAGGTCTGCAAACTCCTTTCTGCTCTCTGCCGTAAAGGGAAGAATGGTATCATTACCTGCCGCAATAGCATACCCCTTGGCTTCCACATCATTGTAAAGGGCCTTGATTCCCATCATGCAAAGGGCATCTGTCATGATGACACCTTCGAAACCAAGCTCGCGTATGATATCAATTACCTTCTTAGACATGGAAGCGGGATGATCAGGATCAATATTCACGCATTTCTTATGTCCGGTCATAACACCGTCCAGAACTCCCTGCTCCATCAGCTTTATGTATGGATACAGACCTTCATCGATCAATTCCTCTTTTGTCTGATAGCTTACAGCAGCTGTCATATGAGAATCAATACCAAGCGGATTATCCGCACCGGGATAGTGCTTAGCCAGTGTCAAAAGACCGCCATCATGCATTCCCTGTGCCATGGCAACACCAAACTCTGCCACCTTTTCTTTGTTTGATCCCAAAGAACGGATATGACCCTGTTTGATGTCCAAGAGAGGATTACATACCATGTTATAGCCCATCTTATGCGCTACTGCTCCCAGTACTTTACCAAACACATACGCATTCTTGGGATCACCGGTATTGCCTATGGCACTATGTCTGCCTACAAGATAAGTCCCCTCTTTGTTTGAAATACCACTTTCTGCATCTGCAACCACAATAATGGGATAATCCGCTAATTCTTTAACCTTTGCAAGCATTTCTTCTGCATCTCTGGCGCCCTGCTGGATCCATACAACACCAAGTGCACGTTCTTTGATGAGTTCAAAAAGAAATTCTTCATTATCCTCCGATTTGACCCAGCTGTTTAAAAAGCCGGTAAACACCATTCCAAGCTTCTGTTTTAATGTAAGTTCTTCAAATATTAACTCTTTCATTTTGTTCCTCCGATAGTGTAAGTGTCATTTCTATTATATAATTATATACGCTATGCACTTACAAAAAAAGAATAAAATTCAATCAAATATTTTCTATAACTTGTGCATACGAAAAAGCCTTTTCCTACACTAAGCAATCTTTTACTTGACAAAATAGATAATTTAAGAAATTTTGACTTCTCACACCGGAGTACACCCCCGGCAAGCAACAAAAAAGGCCGCCGCAAAGCGACAGCCTTTCATCTTATCATTCCCTATAAACTTTAATCGCAAGTATACGGCATCAGCGCTACGTGACGTGCTCTCTTGATCGCAACGGTCAGTGCTCTCTGGTGCTTTGCGCAGTTACCGGTGATTCTGCGAGGAAGAATCTTTCCTCTCTCGGACACGTATCTCTTCAGCTTGTTGGTGTCCTTGTAATCAATTACGTTATCTTTACCACAGAATACGCATACTTTCTTTCTTCTGCGAATTCCGCCTTTTCTTCTCATTGGAGAATCGGTTTTCTCTGCCTTATTAAAAGCCATGTCAGTGCCTCCTGTTCTCAAAATCATTACACTTAGTTAAACGGTAATTCTTCATCGATTCCATCGGGGATGTTCATGAAGCCGTCTCCGGCACCACTGGGAGCAGTTCTGTTGTAGCCGCTGTAATTATTGTTACCGCCGACAAAACCGCCATTACCGCCAAATCCACCATTATTACCATAGTTACTACCGCCGAAGTTACCTTCAGCGCCGCCGGAAGCATTCTTGCTCTCAGCAAATTCAATCTCATCGACCATGATGCGGACACTGTAAACCATCTGTCCGTCCTTATTGGTATAATTGTCATTCTGGATACGGCCACAGACTACGATCTTCGTTCCTTTGTGAAGAAATCTCTCCACGAACTCAGCCTGCTTGCCAAATGCGGTACAATTGAAGAAATCTGCGTCGGGCTCACCCTCACGCTTGAATCTTCTGTCAACAGCTATGGAGAATCTGGCGATGGCCATCTGATTGCCATTCTGCGCATATCTCACCTCAGGATCCCTGGTTAAACGTCCCATAAGAATTACTTTGTTCATATCGTTACTCGCTTTCTTTATGCCTCGTTCTGTCTAACGCATAAATATCTAACAACGTTGTCCATGATGCGTACGCGGCTCTCGATCTCAGCGGGAGCAGTGCTCTCAGCATCGAATCTGATGAAGTAGTAGAAAGCTTCTTTCATGTGCTGAACTTCGTAAGCAACTCCCTTCTTACCCCATTCATCTACTTCGGTGATGGTACCGCCAAATCTTTCGATCAGAGCTTTGCACTTGTCGATCACTGCAGCTCTCTCATCGTCTTCGACCTTTGCGCTAACAACAACGGCTAATTCATACTTGTTCATGCTTTGTTACCTCCTTTTGGTCTCTGGCCCACACTCAAATGTGAGCAAGGAAATTAATGTATCACAAATATGTATGCTAGCATAAAACCCGCAATATTTCAAGCATTTTCA
>JAZRJO010000299.1:0-3221 GCA_045645825.1 Acetatifactor sp.
AGCTTATGAAGTACAGACTTCGGTGAAGAACATTCACGACCGGGTGCTTGGAAGCTGTAAGATTTCCTTTGATGATCCACGGGTAATCCGGTCTATTGACGGGCAAGATCCGGCACTGTGGCTTGAGGAGCAAAAGGCAGCACTGGGAATTGACGCAACTGATTTTGAGCATTTCACCTTGTCTGATAAATTGGGTGTGAATGCACATTTATCTGCAAAGGGGAAGTTGATCGTAAGCGGCAGAGATTTAGAGCCTGAGATGTTTTTCCGATATGTGCGTAAGGAAGATGTGTATCAGGCGGTATATGATTTTTATCATGATGATGAGAATGCAATTATCTTTGGCTGTGCCGGGTTAAAAGGAATCACAGGTGAGATTGCCAAGGTGAAGAGTCTGGGGCTTTATCTCTTTGGTGAGATCTGTACGGTACAGGATCGGGCGGTTTTTGGTAACCTGATGTTATCCAAGCTAAAGCTGGTAAAGAAAGGCTAAGCGAAAGATGACGCGAAAACAAATCGGTAATTTTTGCCGGAAGGATTTTCGGCAGTTACAAAATAAATAAAAAAAATAATTTCAAACAGAAGGAGGAAGGTAGAAATGCCAGTATATGAGTCAATTAAAAATGCAGACAACAAGATCGTGATCTCCGGACAAAACAGAGATTCCGTGATCTTCGGATGGGACAAAGTGGTAAGTGCTTTGTCAGACATGATCGCTGCCGGCAAGAAGACCATCGCCCTTGACGGATGGTACGGTATCGATTATGAGAAAATCGCCAAAGCTGTAGAAGCAAAGGTAGAGGGTAAGGAAGTTGTTCTGGTACCTGCATACCAGCTGTATGTTTCCAGAGAAGAGGTAATCGCTTACAACCAGCCTTATGTAACAGATGATCCCGGTTTCGGTAAGGTAAATAAGACCGGTGTGATCGAGGATATCATGAATGCAGATGCTGTGGCAGCAGCCAAAGCTAAGCTTGCTGAAGCTAAGGATGGTCAGGTAGTGATCATCTATGGTATGGGCGCAGCTATCAAAGAATTTACAGAGCTTCTGGATGTAAAGTGCTACGTTGATAACACACATCAGAAGGTACAGTGGGATATGTGGGAAGGCAGACTTGCAACTTTTGGATGCAACACTCCTACCCAGGGATATAACTGGAAAGAGTACAACTACTCTGACTATTATATGTTGAAGCGCCAGAAGGATTACCTGTATGAGACCATGGACTTCTATGTAGAAAACTACTTCGAAGATGATCTGGTACTGGTTCCCAGAGCGGCTTATGACGAGATCATGTCTACTTTGGTGAAATACCCTATCCATGAAGTAAAAATCTTCAGCCCCGGTCCTTGGGGAGCATATCGTTATGAGCAGATGGATTACGGCGTAGAAGGCCTTGCTAACAACGCATGGAACAAGATCGCCGGTCCTGAGCTTCGTATCCTCATCGATTTCGGTGGTGAGAGAAGTATCTCCATGCCTATGCTGAACGCAATGCAGTACGGTAAGGAGCTGGTAGGTGAGCTGATCGACAAGCAGTATCCCGGTCTGTTCCCGTTAGATATTTGGTTGGATGACGGTTGGCATCCCACACCTCAGCCTGCTGAGAGAATCAGTATGCCCATGCATATCCATCCCAGCAGCAAGTATGTAGAGGATCATTTTGACGAGCCTCTGGGAAGATATGAGACTTATTACATAGCAGAAGCTTATGAAGGTGCTAACACCTGGATGGGCTTCCATGATGGCGCAGATATCGAAGAGTGGGAGAGACTTTGTGAAGAGTCAAACAACATTACTCCGATCGAGAACTGGAAGGACTTTATTGCTAACTGGAGCAGCAAAGAAGGTGATCTGTACCTGATTCCCCCCGGAACCATGCACGGCCATGGCGGTAACCAGATGGTACTGGAAATGGATACCAACCCCAGTATCAACGGTACTGAGTATTCCTTCTTTGAGTACGACTTTGCAAGACCTTCATGGGATGACGAGGCTAAGACCATGACCGGCAAGCCTCTGAAGATGCACTTAGAGCATGGTAGAAACATGGAGAAGACCAGAAGAGCATCTTGGGTAAAGGATAACCTTCTTTCTACTCCTAATGTTGTTAAGTGGACTAAAGAGTACTGGATCGACAGATATAAGACTACGCCTGTAATGCCTTATCATGTAGAGAGAATCCACTTTGAAAAAGTTGGTGAATACTCTACCGAAGGTAAGTTCATGCATATGTTTACTCTGACCGTTGGTAGCAAGGTAACTGTTCGCTCCAAGGCAGATGCAAATCTGTATGCAGAGTGTGACAAGTTCCAGACTCTGGTAATCCCTGCATCCTTTGGTGATTATGAGATTATCAATGAGGAAGGCGGACGCGTAACCTGTGTTATCCAGAGATGGAAAAAGGGCTGATTAAAGAAATAATATGAAATGACTATTGAATGCGGAGGGAGGGGTAATCCTCTCTCTGCATTCGAAGTATATGGGGTATTAAGGAGGAAGAGAATGAAAGTAAATATTGCAGCTGTGGGTCTCGCCCATCCATTTGAAGTAGGCTATGATAATGCTGAAAATTTATTGAATCAGACGGTTGATGCTCTGAATTCCTTGGGAGCGGACTGTCAGAATGTGGGTGTAGTACTCCATGACTTAGATACCGTGCAGGAAGCAGCCACACGCTTAAAGAATATGGAATCGGATGTTTTGTTGATCTGCGTAGCTACATGGAGCGAGGATCATCATCTGTTAGATCTGCTTTCCTATGTAGATAAGCCTGTGATCATACGTGCTTATCCTGCCATAGATACCGGTTCTTTGTGTTGTGCTCATCAGATCGGGGCAGTCTTTACTGATATTGGTAAAACTTATGAATTTGTATATGGTGAGGCTTATGATACCGGATGTGCGGAAAAGACCATGCAGATTGCTACAGCCTATGCTCTGGCCAATTGTATGGGCAAAGTAAGGGTTGGTGCCATCGGCGGACGTGTAAAGGGTATGACAGAGATCGCTTACGATGAGTTTTCCATCAAACAGAAATTGGGAGCCCGCGTGGTGAATCTGGATGAAAAAGAGATGACCCAGAAGGTTGCAAGCCTAACTGATGAAGAGGCTGAGAAGCTTCTTGAAGAGAAAAAGGATGTGTTGAAGCCTTGTAAGATGTTGTCTTCTAAGGAAAGTATGTTAGAGTCTATTAAGTATTACAGTGCATTAAAACAGC
>JAZRJO010000300.1:0-3130 GCA_045645825.1 Acetatifactor sp.
ACATCGGTCAGAATGCAGTCCGGTGAGAGATGTGTTATGACCTGTAGCAGATTCTCGTCATTTTTCTGTACGGGAGCGCACAGGAAAAGATAATCACATGTCCGGAAACGTTCATCAATGCAGTCACAGATCATATCTGCCACACCGTCATGAAAAGCGGCAGTAAGCGCCTCTTGATTGATATCGTAAGCAATGATAGATACGTTATCGATACGCTCCTTTAAAGCTCTGGCAATAGAGCCTCCAATCAGGCCCAGACCGATAAAACCACAGGTTAATCGTGACATAAACTCCTCCTTTAGCAGGAATACATTCCGTGCTGAATCATAGTTACTTTACACACTATAACACTTTAACGCGCGAAAGTCAAGGGGTTTTTGGGTCAAAAGATGTCCGTCAGAGAGAGCGTTTACCTATCAAAGGGCCGAAAAGTATTAAAAATGTAAAAAAATAGTGGCAAAAATCAGATTAACACTTGTAAAATGTCTGGAAATTTAGTACAATAGGGATATGGGAATTTTAGTATCCAATTTAGCTTTGGCAGAATACCCAAAATACACCAAAATTGGAGGAAGACTTATGAATGTTTACACAACTGACAAGATTCGAAACGTAGTATTATTAGGACATGGCGGAGCAGGTAAGACCAGCCTGGCAGAAGCTTTTGCATACCTTTCCGGAATTACATCCAGAATGGGCAAAGTGTCCGATGGAAATACAGTCAGCGATTACAGCAAGGAAGAACAGAAGAGACAGTTCTCCATCAGTACCTCCGTGATCCCCATTGAATGGGAAGGTTATAAGATCAATATTCTTGATACGCCCGGTTATTTTGATTTTGTGGGTGAAGTGGAAGAGGCTGTCAGCGCAGCCGGTGCAGCGATTATCGTGGTGAATGGTAAGTCCGGTATTGAAGTAGGTACGCAGAAGGCATGGGAGCTTTGTGAGAAGTATAAGCTGCCCAGAATCATCTATGTATCCAATATGGACGTTGACAATGCATCCTTCCGTCAGGTAGTGGAAGATATGACCAATCTGTACGGTAAGAAGATGGCACCCTTCCATCTGCCGATTCGTGAGAATGAGAAGTTTGTGGGATATGTTAATGTGATCGCAGAGACAGGTAACAGATGGCAGGGCAAGGAAGTAGTTCCTTGTGAGATTCCGGCTTATTCCCTGGCAAATCTGCACCTTTGCCGTGATACTTTGATGGAAGCAGTAGCTGAGACCAGTGAAGAGTTCATGGAGAGATATTTTGGTGGTGAGACTTTCTCAGAGTCTGAGATCCGTGCTGCACTTCGCACCAATGTATGTGATGGAAGCATCGTGCCTATGACCATGGGTTCCAATGTGCTGTGCCAGGGTATGTATACACTGCTTGATGATATTATCAAGTATCTGCCCAGCCCCGAGAACCGTGAAGTGGCCGGTATCAATATGAAGACCAATGAGATTTACCATGCAGATTATAATTTCTCCAAAGCAAAATCTGCATATATCTGGAAGACCATCGTGGATCCTTTCATCGGTAAGTATTCCCTGATCAAGGTGAACTCCGGAGTACTGAAGTCTGATGATATGATCTATAATGTGGACCGTGATATCGAGGAGAAGGTTGGTAAGCTGTATGTCCTTCAGGGCAATAAGCCTATCGAGGTTCCGGAGCTCCATGCAGGTGATATCGGTGCTTTAGCGAAGCTGACTGCGGCTCGTACCGGTAACAGTCTTTCTACCAAGGCAACCACGATCAAATTCGGTAAGTTTGAGATTTCTACTCCTTATACATATAAACGTTACATTCCTAAGAATAAGGGTGACGTAGATAAGATCTCTCAGGCACTGCAGAAGATCACACATGAAGATCAGACCATTAAAGTGGTGAATGATGCGGAAAACAGACAGATGCTTCTGTACGGTATGGGTGATCAGCACCTGGATATCGTAGTAAGTAAGCTGTTAAATGAGTATAAAGTAGAAGTAGAGCTGACCCAGCCTAAGATTGCTTATAAAGAAACCATTAAGAAGACCTCTGATGTAGAATATAAGTATAAGAAGCAGAGTGGCGGACATGGTCAGTACGGTCATGTTAAGATGCGTTTTGCGCCTTCCGGCGATCTGGAGTCTGCTTATGAATTTGCCCAGGAAGTAGTAGGCGGTGCAGTTCCTAAGAACTTCTTCCCTGCTGTGGAAAAGGGCTTGCAGGATTCCGTTGTGAAGGGACCTATGGCTGCTTATCCTGTAGTGGGTGTAAAGGCTGTTCTGTACGATGGTTCCTACCATCCTGTAGACTCTTCTGAAATGGCATTTAAAATGGCTACTACTCAGGCATTTAAGAAAGGCTTCATGGAAGCAGGTCCTATCCTGTTAGAGCCTATCGCATCCTTGAAGGTTACTGTGCCTGATGCTTATACCGGCGATGTAATGGGTGATCTGAACAAGCGTCGTGGCCGTGTGCTTGGCATGAATCCTGCTTCCGGCGGTAAGACCGTGATTGAAGCTGACATTCCTATGAGCGGATTATATGGTTATTGTACAGATCTACGCTCCATGACCGGCGGACGTGGTGATTACGCTTATGAGTTTGCACGTTATGAGCAGGCTCCCAGTGATGTACAGGAGAAGGAAGTGGCTGCAAGAGCTGCAAGTGTGGCCGAGAACAATGCAGAGGATTAAGGTTTCCTTGGCTTGGGATGAATAGACATACGTATAATACGGAAGATACTGTGCTTTTGTGGCACAGTATCTTTTATATGATTCTAGAAAGGTGATGTGTGCAGAATGAGTGAACAGAAGAATCAGTTGGGAGAGGGAAGCGTAGGGAAATTGTTGTGGAAGCTTTCACTACCTGCCATTGTGGCGCAGATGGTGAATCTCCTTTATAATATGGTGGATAGGATTTATATCGGACATATTCCTGAAACAGGTGATTTGGCACTTACTGGATTAGGACTGTGCTTTCCGATCATCATGATCGTTACGGCCTTTGCCAACCTGATCGGTGGAGGCGGTGCACCGCGAGTGGCCATTCATATGGGAAGAGGAGAGAAAGAAGAAGGGGAACGTATTATCGGAAGTGGTGTTGCGGCTTTAATTGTGATAGCTATTGTGATTACTGTTTCTTTAGAAGTTG
>JAZRJO010000301.1:0-4368 GCA_045645825.1 Acetatifactor sp.
CTGACGGACTACCACCTCCCCTTCATGAATGCGCACTGCTCTTGCGCCCAGATAGGTAGCCAGACGATACTCTCTTCCCAGCCAGTGAATGGCGCAGATCACCCCGGTAAAGCTAATCCCACAAAATGGGATTTCCGCCACGGATAGCATCAGCGCCCCCTCCGGAAGAATACATTGGGTCCACACGTACTGCTTCGGAAAGGATGTTCCCCGGTCCCCCTCCATATAACCAACACCTTTGTAAAATTGATAAGCAACACCATCAACCTCCAGGCTTCCGTTTACCCTGTGGTGCATACTAAATACACTATGTCTGCACTCCATAAAAGGCACATATTTAAAAGGGCCCATAATATCATACCAAAGAGGTGTAAAAGGCCCGAAAGAAAGAGAACCCACCACATTCACAGGCTCATGAAGATTCAGACGGATTCCATCCTGCCCAAAATAATTTCCCCCGATCTCTACACCCTTTTTTCTCTGTCGATACGCACTATAGGGAAACGTAATATTCCAGGAATGATCATTGGTTATCACTTGTATGGAGCAGGATCTCTGCCCTTTTGTAATATGATATGCAGGAATCACCGCCAAAGTCTGGGCAGCATTCTGACATTTAAAATACCAGCCACAAAAACAATCTCTCATAGGGTTTCTCCTCTGTCATCACGCATTGTACGAAACACCATTAGTATGCGAAACTTAAGGTTACCTCATACCGGTTTTGTCATAATATAATACTAAGTTTTGAATTGGAGTTTTCTATGAAAGACGTTGCTTACGACAGACAGGCAGCAGTATCTTACGCCCGCAGATGGGCTTTAGACCGCAATCCGGCTTTTTACAGTTTTGACCGGATCGGAGGTGACTGTACGAATTTTGCTTCCCAAAGTATCCACGCAGGCACAAAGATCATGAACTATACACCGGTTATGGGTTGGTATTACCGTTCCTCCTACGATCGAAGTCCTTCCTGGACAGGGGTTGGTTACCTTTACAATTTTCTTATAAATAATAAGTCCGTAGGGCCTTATGCACGTGTAGTGTCACAGGAAGAGGCAGAGCCCGGAGATATCGTGCAGCTTGGAACCAATGATGGCCGCTTTTATCATTCACCCGTGATCACAGCCGTCACACCCCAGATTCTGGTGGCTGCTCACTCAGACGATTCTCTGGACAGACCATTATCTTCCTACGTGTACGATCAGGCACGATTTTTGCATATTGAGGGGGTGCGGGTCTGGTAGTACTAAATTCAGCACCGCTCTGAAAATACCACTTATAAACAACATTGGCGCCGCTATCAATTAAGCGGCGCCACGTTACCTTACATCTGTCTATTACAGCTGATCATACATTATTCACGAATCCCATAGTTTTCAATGATATAGTCCATATCCTTGTCGCCTCTTCCTGAGAGGTTGATCAGTACAGAGCCTTTACCCATCTGTTTTGCCAATCTCATACCATAAGCCACTGCATGAGCACTTTCAATTGCCGGAATGATACCTTCCATTCTTGACAACTCAAAGAATGCATTGATGGTTTCCTCATCATCCACCACATCATATTTTACTCTGCCCAGATCATGTAAGAAAGCATGCTCCGGACCGGAAGAAGGATAATCCAGACCACTTGCCACAGAGTAAACCGGTGCAGGCTCACCATTTTCATCTTTCAGCATGATACTGTTAAATCCATGCATGATACCTTCTGTACCGTATTTCAGGCTTGCTGCATGATCACCCAGAGCAGGGCCTCTTCCCAGAGGTTCAACACCATAGATATCAACCGGATCATTTAAGAATCCTGCAAACATTCCTGCAGCATTAGAACCACCGCCCACACAGGCAACCACTGCATCCGGCAATTCGCCTGTCATCTCCAGGAACTGCTCTCTAGCCTCGATACCTACCACACTCTGGAAATCCCGCACCATCATAGGGAAAGGATGGGGGCCCAGAACAGAACCGATACAGTAAATAGCGTCTTTATACTCTCTGCAATATGCTGCAAATGCTGCGTCCACCGCTTCCTTCAATGTCTGCAGACCTTCTGTTACCTCAATGACTCTTGCACCCAGAATCTTCATCCTGGCCACATTGGGTGCCTGCTTCTTAATATCCACAGAGCCCATATAAATATCACATTCCAGACCAAAGTATGCACCTGCCGTTGCCAGTGCCACACCGTGCTGTCCTGCTCCGGTTTCTGCGATCACCTTTTTCTTGCCCATGTACTTAGCCAGAAGGGCTTCTCCCATACAATGGTTGAGCTTATGAGCACCTGTATGATTCAGATCCTCACGCTTTGCATACAGCTGTACATTGCCAAGCTTGCCTGATAATCTCTCCAAATAAGAGATGGGAGTGGGTCTGCCCTGGAACTCTTTACGGATCCGGCGAAGCTCACTGATAAACTTTCTGGATTTGCAAATAGTCTGATACGCCTCTGTGATATCCTGCATGGCGATTTTCAATTCTTCTGATACATAAGCACCGCCATATTTTCCAAAATAACCGTTTGCATCCGGATAATTCTTAAAGTATGTGTCAAAATCTACATTGTTAAATTTCATTTTTGTTTCCTCCGATTTTTAAATATTAATTATGTTTTACATTCGTTTGTTTTCTATCTTTAATTTAAGCATCGCCATCGTTTTGTCATTAACATCTTTTAAAACCTCCTTCGCAAACGCCGTGCCATTTCCTATAGCAAAAAAAAATCCTCGACAGAAAGATGCCTTCTGTCAAGGACGAATCATTACAATCCGCGGTGCCACCTTGATTCATGGAAACGATCCATGCACTTAGCAGGATACCTGCATATCCCCGGCAACTGACGTATGCCAACACGTTGCAGAATACTCAGTGGGATTCTCTTTTCATCACACACCTTTGACTGCACCCTCAGCGGTCCATTTGACGACTTGTTTCTCGCCTGCTCTCAGCAACACAGGCTCTCTGTAAAGGCATCATCGCCGTTATCTCCGCTTCATCGGTTTGCTCTGTTAAATTAAATGTATCATACCACCATTATATGTAAACGTCAAGAACTTTTTGTTACTTTTTGCATTTATTCAGCCCAGTGCCAGCATGGCATCCAGACTTCTTTTTGCTGCCAGGCGCAGGTCTTTATCAAGCACGATCTCTTCTCCCCCATCACCTTTGACACAATGGTATACATCTGCCAGTGTGGTCAGCTTCATATCGTGACAGATCAGCCGCTTGGACATAGGGTAAAAACGTTTATCCGGGTACTCAAACTGCAAATGCTGCACAATGCTGTTCTCTGTACCGATAATAAATTCATCATGATTGCTTTTTTTCACATAATCCATGATACCTGTGGTACTTCCCACATAGTCTGCCATCTCACTGACAGCCACCACACATTCCGGATGAACCAGAAGCTGTGCCCGGGGATGCTGTTCTTTGGCCGCCAGTGCCTCTTTCTCAGTAATTCCGGCATGAATGGGACAGCCTCCCTTCACAAGCTGCAGGTTCTTTTCCGGCACCTGTGCGGCCACCCATGCACCCAGATTACAATCCGGAATAAACAGAATGTCCTTTTCCTTCATATTACGCACGATCTTCACCGCAGAGGCAGATGTCACACAGACATCGCAGACCGTCTTCAATTCCGTGGTAGTATTGATATAAGCCACCACTGCATATCCGGGGTATTGCCTTTTCAGTTCTCTGATGGCCTCCACGTCAAACTGGCTGGGCATGGGACAGTCGGCACCCGGATGAGATAAAATTACCTTCTTGTCGGGAGATAATACCTTGACAGTCTCTGCCATAAAACGTACCCCGCACATCAATATGGTCTGCTGGGAAGCTGCTGCCGCCTTCTCACTGAGCCCGTAAGAATCACCGATATAATCCGCAACCTCCAATATATCATGACTTTGATAAGCGTGTGCCAGAATGCAGATATCCTTTTCTTTCTTCATTTTCAAAATCGCATCTCGCAGCTCTCTTGTTGTATTCATATGTAATCTCCTCGTTTACCGTAATTTACTTCCTAATCACTTCATTGCTCAATTATAAGAAAAAAACTCCGGCCTGTCAACATATTTTCTTCACAGGTGTCTTGTCAGTTGTAAATTCTTGTGGTATACTTTGGATTGCAACGGTCCGGCCTGCCCGGGCCTAACCAAATTCAACGTGTATACCCACGAGAAAGCTGGTCTTATGACAACAGATATCCTAATCGTAGGAAGCGGCTGTGCCGGACTTTATGCAGCTCTGCATCTTCCTGCTGACAAACAAATTACGATCATTACCAAAACAGACTTAGAAAGCAGTGATTCCTTTCTGGCCCAGGGCGGCATGTGTATGTTAAAGGATCCTGCAGACTACG
>JAZRJO010000302.1:0-2879 GCA_045645825.1 Acetatifactor sp.
CTTTGCAACCGCCTTCCAGAATGAGAAGATGAAGGAAGCTGTCATGGATCTGTTGAATCAGAGAGATGGTCTGGCGCTTGGTGTTTGTAACGGTTTCCAGGCGCTGATCAAGCTGGGACTGGTGCCTTACGGTGAGATCGTAGGACAGAAGGAGGATTCACCTACACTGACCTTCAACACCATTAACCGCCATATCTCCAAGATGGTTTACACTAAGGTGGTGTCTAACAAGTCTCCTTGGCTGCAGGGCGCAACTCTTGGTGCAACCTACTGTAACCCTGCATCCCACGGAGAAGGCCGCTTCGTAGCACCCAAGGAATGGATTGACAAATTGTTTGCTAATGGTCAGGTGGCTACGCAGTATGCGGATATGGACGGTAATGTATCTATGGATGAAGAATACAATATCAATGGTTCTTACTGCTCCATAGAAGGTATCACCTCTCCGGACGGAAGATGCTTTGGTAAGATGGCTCATTCCGAGAGAAGAGATCAGGCTGTAGCTATTAATATTTATGGTGAACAGGATCTGAAGATATTTGAATCGGGTGTAGCATATTTTAAATAAATCACACAGGTTGTTGTAGCGATACGCCTTTACATTTCTCTGCCAGAGCATGGGGCAATTACGAAAGTAATGAAGCCAAAGAGAATGCGCGTTTGCACAAAGAACTGCGTGACACTCTAGAGACATTTATCCAGGGGACTGTTCAAAAAGAACAGCAGCTGTGGGATGAATGACTCTGGTTTGTAATTATAACTATATAATGGTTGATTGTGCTATTATGATTTTGTGACTTAGAACCCCTTGCGTAAAAGTAGGAAGGATTTGGGTATGAATATGAAGAGAATGAAGCGATTGCTTGCAGCAGGTTTGCCGGTATTTTTGCTGACCGGGTGCGGACTTTTGCCGGAGGAGGAAGTTTTTCCGGCTTCGCCTGTGGTAAGAACTTATGAAGTAAAAGAATATACGCAGACAACAGTAAAGCGGGGGGACATGTATTCGTATAAGTCCATTTTCTGCCGTTATAATCCGGCCAGAAAAGAAAGCTATTCTTTTAGTCTGAGCGGAGAATATTTTGAAGGTGTTTATATCAGTGAAGGCGAGCTTGTGGAAAAAGGGCAGCTTTTGTTGGAACTTACACAAAGTGAACTTGCAGATGATATATTTTTTCAGGAATATTCTATACGTGAACTGGAACTGAAGAAACAACATCTTGAGGAACTCAAGCAGATTGAAGTGAAGAAGGTAGACATCCGGGCGTCTCAGGAGAATGTAGATTATCTGGAAGACCGAGCTGCTGTGGAAGAAAAATATCGTTCTCAGATTCAGACGGTAGAGGATTCTCTTTATATAGCCAATCTGAAGCTGGCAGAGATGCAGGAAGAATTGCGTGCGCGGAAGATGTATGCCACGATCAACGGAACAGTGACTTATGTAAAAGATATTAAAGAAGGAATGCGTTCTGTGGAGGGAGAATCTCTGGTAACGATTTCTGATATGGAGTCCACTGCATTTACCGTTACCGGCGAGGATGCGAAGTATTTTTCCGTAGGGGATGAAGTGACTATTATCCGAAGCCAAAAAGAATGTCCGGCAATCGTTGTGGATGGCACTGCACTTGGGCTGGAGGAAGGCGGGAACAAGCAGGACGAGGAGAGTGCAGTGGCTTACATAAAGCTTGTAGATCCTGATCCTTCTTTGGAGGAAGGTAATTCCGGAATGATTAAAGTATTGCTTGATTCACGGGAGAATGTTCTGTATGTGAATGAGAAGGCCGTGAAAAAAAATGGATCAAGGTATTTTGTTTATATTTTAAATGAAGAAGGACATAAGGTAATGCATGATATTACAGTAGGTCTGATATGTAATGGTTTGGTGGAAGTGACAAGTGGCCTGAACGAAGGTGACAGCATTGTATTGGAATAGGAGGAGGGTCATATGAGAAAATCAAGATGGGCATTCTTTCTTGTCTGTATTATGACCGTGACCGGACTGGCAGGATGCAAAGGAACAGAAAAGATCATACCGGTTCTGGTTGAGCCTGCCGGAGTGAAGCTGGATACAGTCAAAGTGGTAAAAGACGATATTTTTACGGTGAAAACATATAGCGGAGAAGTGGTCCCTTATGTGGAAAGTGTGCATTTTGTCACAAACGGTAAGCTGAAGGAATATAAAGTGTTGTTAGGCGAGGAAGTCGAAGAAGGACAGATATTGGCAGTATATGAGGATGAAGCTTTACAGGAGCAGATTCAGGCAACAAAAGAGAAAATAGAAGAGTTGACAACACTGGGAGAGTACAGTGATGCACAGACATTGCTTGATATTGAGATAGCCGGGGAAGAACTCGCACAGATGAAAGAGAGGAATGCTGCTTGGCAGACCACTTATTCCAAAGAACTTGATATTGAGATGCTGCAGATAAAGCTTGAACAATCAAAGGAACTGAGAGAATTGGAGCTGGAGGAGCAGAAGCATCTTTTGGATAATCTGCAAAAGGAAGTTGCGGGAAATGAGATCCGTGCACCTTTTTCGGGAAAAATTGTGTACAGGAAGCAGTTCAAAGAAGGCGATTCGGTAAATGCATATGACCCCGTGATTTGTATTGCGGATGAAGGAAAGTTGAGTATTTCTACGGAATTTATATCAAAATCAGAAGTACAGGCAGCTGATCTGATCACGGCACAGAATCTGGACAGGGAATACAAAGTTACAAATATTCCATACAGTGAAAGTCAATATATTTCCATGGTGATCGCCGGAAAGAAACTGAAGAGTTCTTTTGTGGTAAATGATACAGAGGCTAAACTTGTCAGCGGCCAGTTTGCAGCACTTTCTGTCAAAAGCAATTATAGAGAGGACTGTCTGACGATTCCGG
>JAZRJO010000303.1:0-3345 GCA_045645825.1 Acetatifactor sp.
TGCGGTTGCCGCCAAATAATAGTACCAGACGAAGTAACTGCAAAGCCGAAGCGGCCGCGGCTGCCACATAAGTCAGTGCCGCTGCCCGTAATACTTTCCTGCACCCTTCATTTTCCTGGGAGGTCAGCAGACCGTACTGCTCCACTTTGGCCACTGCTCTTCTGGAGGCATTGAATTCCACAGGAAGGGTAATCAGCTGAAATAAAACAGCCAGGGCAAAGGCCCAGATACCGATCTGGATCAGGGTCTGATTCCAACTGAGAAGTACCCCCACTAAGATCAGAGGCATCCCCAGATTACTGGCGATATTTACAACCGGCACCAGAGTGGATCTTAACTGCAAAGGCGCATAGCCTTTGGCATGTTGCAGGGCATGGCCGCATTCATGGGCCGCCACTCCCACACTGGTCACAGAAGCGGAATTATAATTCTGATAAGACAACCTGACCGTCTTGGTTCTGGGATCGTAATGATCGCCTTTGCCATCTCTTAAGCACTCTACCTGCACATCATACAGACCTTCCTGATTCAGGATCCTCCTGGCTGCATCGGCGCCGGAAAGTCCGCTCATATTACGAACCTTGCTATATTTTGCCATGGAACTGTTCACCAGAGCACTTGCCCCCAAGGAAAGGAACAATCCAAGGATCACCAACAAATATGTGGGATCCCAAAACAATCCATATCCGTAAAAACCCGGAAAAAACAACATCTTTTTTACCTCCATCACACTTTCGGATGGCAAAAAGCACAGTTTGTCACTCTGCCGGTTGCTTAGTCTCCCAGCCTTTCTCCCGGCTGCATGCGCACACCCAGCAGGAAATCATGGGCACTCATCCGCTTCTTGCCTTCCAACTGCATACTATACACCTTAAGTATGCCCTTTCCTGTGGCGATTACCACAGAATCTTTCAAAACCCGCAAAATTTTGCCGCAATCTTCCGGACAGTTTGTTGTGCCATCTTCCTCTGCCACAGCCTCCCAGATTTTCAACTGCTTTCCGTGATATGTGGTATAGGCGCTGGGCCATGGATTCATGCCTCTTACCTTAAGTTCTATGGAATAAGCATCTTTTGTAAAATCAATGCAGCCCATTTCCTTAGAGATAAGCGGTGCATAACAGCTGAGCGCATCATCCTGGGGTTCCGGAATCAGGCTTCCTTCTTCCAACAATGCAAGAGCTTCCACAATACTCTCACCTCCAAGCACCATCAGCTTATCATGAAGTGTCTCAAAGGTGTCTTTTCTATCAATATCAATTTCTTTTTTATATAACATATCACCGGTATCCAGACCTGCATTCATCTGCATGATGGTGACGCCGGTCTTCTCTTCGCCATTCAGGATCACATTTTGAATAGGCGAAGCTCCTCTATATTGGGGAAGCAGGGAAGCGTGGATGTTCAGGCAGCCATAGGGCGGCATATCAAGGATCTCCTGAGATAAGATTTGCCCGAATGCAGCCACGACAAAGATATCCGCCGGATACTTCCTTAATTCTTCTATGGCCTCCGGTGTCTTGATCTTCTTAGGCTGAAATACCGGGATATTATGCTCCAGAGCACACTCCTTCACCGGTGAATACACCAATTGTCCACTTCTTCCTTTTGCCTTATCGGGCTGTGTCACCACTGCTGTGATCTCATGTCCGGCATCAAGAAGCGCCTTCAATGCCCCCACTGCAAAATCAGGGGTTCCCATAAATACTATCTTCATGCTTATACCTCATCTTCATCTTCATAAACCACATCCTGCAGCTCACCTTCTACCTTCTCCACATAAAGATGCCCATCCAGATGATCCAGCTCATGGCAGATTGCTCTTGCAAGAAGCTCTGTCCCTTCCAGTTCCATAGGCTTCATATTCACATCAAGAGCCACAGCCTTCACATAATTAGGTCTTGTAACCGTACCGGACTTACCGGGTACACTTAAGCAGCCTTCCTGCCCGCTCTGCTCTCCACTGCTCTCAACGATTCGGGGATTGATCAGAATGTAGGGATCTTCACCGGTCACATCGATGACCACGATCCTCTTAAGAATCCCCACCTGGGGTGCCGCCAGGCCCACACCGTTGGCTTCATACATGGTCTCCAGCATATCCTCGATCAGTTCCCTGATCCTGGGTGTCACCTCAGTCACTTCTTTACATCTCTTATTTAAAACTTCATCTCCCATTTCACGTATATTACGAATTGCCATTTTTCTCTTCCTCTCTCATAGGTTTATCGGTCATAAAGTGTTCATCGGATCAAAATCAAACTGCACACTTTCTTTCCCCTGATATTCTTTCAATGCTTCTTCCAAAGCATCCTTCACTTCTATCAGTTTACCATATTTTTCATATTTAATATAGATGATAAATCTAAAAATATCATTAATTCTTCCTATAGATGCCGGTGCAGGGCCCAAAATCATCATTCTTTTGTCCGGTCTTTGTGCCTCATCCACGAATTTGCCTGCAGGAAGTGCTAGCTTCTGCGCCAATTCTTTGCATCTTTCCTCCACAGATCCATAGATCTGCACCGCTAACATATGAGACACCGGAGGATATCCCAGCATCTCTCTATACAAAATTTCCTCCTGATAAAATCCTTCATAGTCCTGATTGGCCGCATGGACGATTGCGTAGTGCTCCGGCTGGTACGTCTGGATGACCACTTCACCGGTCCGCCCACCTCTCCCGGCTCTGCCGGCAGCCTGTGTCAGCAGCTGGAAGGTTCGCTCACCTGCCCGGTAATCATTAACGCCCAAAGACAGATCCGCCGCCAAAATCCCCACCAGCGTTACATTGGGAAAATCATGGCCTTTTACGATCATCTGCGTGCCAATCAAGATATCGGCTTCCCCGTTGGCAAAAGAGGAAAGAATCTTCTCATAACTGTCTTTTGTCCTGGTGGTGTCTGCATCCATGCGAAGAATTCTTGCTCCCGGAAACATTTCTTTCAATTTATCCTCGATCTGCTGGGTTCCGGCACGAAAACCAAGAATATACTTGGATCCACACTTAGGACACAGGCTCACCTTAGGCTGGGCATAGCCACAGTAATGACACACCAGTCGCCCGTCCTTATGCTCTGAAAGTGACACATCACAGTGTGGACATTTCATAACATGTCCACAGGAACGACAGGAGATAAAACCCGCATAGCCTCTTCTATTCAGAAAAAGCATGCTCTGCTCTCCTCTCATAAGCCTGTCCGCCAGAAGCTCCTGGAGCTTTACACTGAAAATAGACCGGTTTCCGGCCTTCAGTTCCTCCCTTAGATCCACCGTATGCACCTTGGCCAACTGCCCCCCTGTCAGTCTCTCTTTCAAAGTAAAAAGCT
The DNA here is from genome assembly GCA_045645825.1 of Acetatifactor sp. Classification (GTDB taxonomy): domain Bacteria; phylum Bacillota; class Clostridia; order Lachnospirales; family Lachnospiraceae; genus Acetatifactor. Next base: position 3,329 of record JAZRJO010000303.1, read on the forward strand.
TATATTCCCCTTGGACC
>JAZRJO010000304.1:0-6191 GCA_045645825.1 Acetatifactor sp.
TAAGGTGTAAGCACAGTAATGTGTTCAGCTGATATTTACTAATCGGTCGAGGGCTTATCCTGAAGGCTGGAAAGATGACTTGTGAGTTTAAGAGAATTCAATGTTCGGTTTTGAAGGTATAAATAATGCACCTTCAGCATATACTAAAGTATATTCCTCCTTAGCTCAGTCGGTAGAGCACCTGACTGTTAATCAGGGCGTCGTTGGTTCAAGTCCAACAGGGGGAGTTATGGCTCCATGGTCAAGCGGTTAAGACATCGCCCTTTCACGGCGGTAACACGGGTTCGATTCCCGTTGGAGTCACTATTAAATTTAATTTGGCGTCTTAGCCAAGTGGTAAGGCACGGGTCTGCAACACCCTTATCGCCGGTTCAAATCCGGCAGACGCCTCTTATAAAACCTCAGAATTTCTGCGGTTTTTTGTTGCCCCAATTTTGTATGAGAAGCTGTCGGACATTATATTATTGTCTGCGGTACTGGTTCGGTGTCATGCCCTTATATTTGCGAAATACTTTGATAAAGTTGCTACTGTCATTATAACCGCATTCCATGCCGATGGTGATAATGGGGAGAGTGGTCTCTAAAAGCATCTGGGAGGCCCGTTCAATGCGGTACATGTTCACGTAGCCTATAGGCGTCTGGTGGGTGATAGAACGGAAGAACCGACAGAAGTATTTGGGGTTCATGCCGGCTTCTTTGGCCAGATTTTCCAGTGTGATAGGGGCTGCGTAGTGGGCCTCGATATATTCCAACACAGACTTGACCAGGTCGATCTTACGGGTATTGTCTGCGGTGTCTTCGTGGCTTGGGACGTAAGCTTTGCGATTAAGGATAAAAGCAAACAGGCGGCTTAGGCTGCCGATAGTGATCAGCTCTAAGGGCTGTCCCGAAAGTATGTCGGATCCAGAGGCAGTATGTACCGATTTATTTGAGGCTTCAGTATAAAAAGTCTGTTGGAAACTTTCGGTTAGCTCAGTGATGATGGCGTTTACTTCAGGTGTCTTTTCGCCCGAATAGTAGATGTCGGGCAGTATCTGCCGGCGGTAAAACGGGCGAAGATACTTTTTGACAAGATCCAGGCTACGGTATAGACCGTGGAGGTCGAACAGGAAGCATTCGTATATGCAGTCAACCGGTGTGCCGCCGTGGAGCATGCCGTCTCTGATCAGTAAACAATCGCCACTGTGGGCGGTATATTCCACATCGTCTGCATAGGCAATAAAGGTTCCCTCGATCACATGGATAATTTCCCATTCCTTATGCCAGTGAAAGGGCATGTGGTAGCGGGGGTGTCCCGGAATCAGATAGTGATAATCGGCTGGAAATTCCAGTGTGCCATGCTGTGTTTGTTCATGGAAAGTCAACGAATGCATAGTTCCTCCTTAAAAGTGACTAATTTACCATTTTTAGAGATTATATCACAAGACCACGGGGGGAATCAATGGTAAAATTAAATTACAAGCTTTTAACTTTAATACACATAGAAAGGTGAGGATGTAGCTATGGCAGAGAAGAGATATGTAGGTGATTATCCTGTAATCGGTATCCGTCCCATTATTGACGGTCGTCGCGGACCTATGAAGCTTCGTGAGAGTCTGGAGGGTCAGACAATGGAGCTTGCATTGGCTGCTAAGAAATTGTTTGAAGAGAATTTGTTTTATTCCAATGGTGATCCTGTGAAGGTAGTGATCGCTGATACCAGTATCGGTCGCGTTCCTGAAGCAGCAGCTTGTGCTGACAAGTTTAAGAAGGAAGGCGTTGACATCACTCTGTCTGTAACACCTTGCTGGTGCTATGGCTCTGAGACCATGGATATGGATCCCAATACCATCAAGGGTGTATGGGGCTTTAACGGTACTGAGAGACCGGGTGCTGTATATCTGGCTGCAGTTCTGGCTTCCCATGCACAGAAGGGGCTTCCCGCATTCGGTATCTATGGACATGAGGTGCAGGATCGTGATCAGGTAACTGAGATTCCTGAGGATGTTAAAGAGAAGCTGTTAAGATTCGGACGTGCAGCTGTGGCAGTTGCTACCATGAGAGGTAAGTCTTATCTGCAGATCGGTTCCCAGTGTATGGGTATCGGCGGTTCCATCATGGATCAGGATTTTGTAGAGTCTTATCTGGGCATGAGAGTTGAGTCTGTAGATGAAGTAGAGATTCTGCGCAGAATGGAAGAAGGCATTTACAACGAGGAAGAGTATCAGAAGGCTCTTGCATGGACCAAGGAGCACTGCAAGATGGGCCGTGATGACAACCCTGAATTTGTTCGTTTTACAGATGAGCAGAAGGAAGAACAGTGGAAATTCACTGTTAAAATGTACTGCATCATCAAGGATCTGATGGCCGGCAATAAGAATCTGCCTGAAGGATGCGAAGAAGAGATGGTTGGTCACAATGCCATCGTGGGTGGTTTCCAGGGACAGAGACAGTGGACCGATCATTGGCCTAACTGTGACTATCCGGAAGCACTGTTGAGTTCTTCCTTTGACTATGAGGGCGCACGTGAGCCGTATACACTGGCTACCGAGAATGATGTTCTCAACGGCTTAGGTATGCTGTTTATGAGACTGTTGACCCATCGTGCACAGATCTTTGCAGATGTTCGTACATACTGGTCACCGGAAGCTACCAAGCGTGTGACAGGCTATGATCTGGAAGGTAAGGCAAAAGAGAATGGTGGTATCATTCACCTTTTGAACTCCGGCGCAGCTTGTCTGGATGCCTGCGGTGAATGTAAGGATGAGAACGGTAACGCTATCATGAAGAAGTGGTGGGAAGTTACCGATGAAGATATTAAGAAGATGACAGATGCAACTGTATGGTGCGAAGCCGGCTTTGACAACTTCCGCGGCGGCGGATTCTCCAGCCACTTCACCACCCGTGCAGAGATGCCTGTTACCATGATCAGACTGAATCTGGTGAAGGGCCTGGGTCCTGTTCTGCAGATCGCAGAAGGATGGACAGTACAGCTTCCTGATGAAGTATCTGATGCTCTGATGGAGAGAACCAATCCTACATGGCCTTGTACCTGGTTTGCTCCCAGATGTACCGGTGAAGGTGCATTCAAGACCGCTTACGATGTAATGAATAACTGGGGCGCTAACCACGGTGCTATCAGCTACGGTCATATCGGTGCTGACCTGATCACCATGTGCTCCATGCTGAGAATCCCTGTATGCATGCACAATGTTCCGGAAGAGCAGATCTTCCGTCCTGCAGCTTGGAATGCATTCGGTATGGATAAGGAAGGCCAGGATTATCGCGCTTGTGCAGCTTATGGTCCCCTTTACAAATAAGTGATCGGAGGAATGTTTTATGTTGAAAGGAATTCCTAAGATATTATCTCCCGAGCTTCTGAAGGTTTTATGTGAGATGGGACATAGTGACAGACTGGTTATTGCAGACGGTAATTTCCCGGCAGAGTCCATGGGAAAAGATGCTATTGTGATCCGCATGGACGGACATGGTGCCTGTGATGTATTGGAAGCAATCCTTCAGGTATTCCCTTTGGATACTTATGTGGAGAAGCCCGTAAGTCTGATGCAGGTAATGCCCGGAGATACTGTGGAAACACCCATCTGGGATGAATATGAGAAACTGGTAGCTGCAGCTGATGTAAGAGGCGGTGCTGCCATCGGACAGATCGAAAGATTTGCGTTCTATGAAGAGGCCAAGAAGGCTTATGCTATCATCGCTACAGGCGAAGGCGCTTTGTATGCTAATGTGATGTTGCAGAAGGGCGTTGTGGTTTAATACCTACAAAATGGGGGTCATATGACCCCCATTTGATTTATTGTAGGCATGTTCCTCTTTTGTTTTGTTACGTCTTTTCCTGTTGTCTGTATTGCAATAAAAGAGAGGAAGAGATTTATCACCTCGAGGGAGTGAAATTGAACTGTGTCAACCGGAAAACCAAAATTGTAGGGATGGAAGGAGAAAAGATGAGTGCTTTAAAAGATAAAAGATTATTCTTGCTGGATATGGATGGCACCATTTATCTGGATGAAGACTTGTTTGACGGTACTCTGGATTTTTTGGAGTATGTGAGAAAAATTGGAGGAAGATACATTTTTCTGACCAATAACTCTTCGAAAAGTGTGGATAAGTACATGGAAAAACTGCAACGTCTGGGAATAGAGACCACCCCGGATGATTTTCTCACATCCACCAATGCCACTGTTTTGTACCTGAAAAGGAAAAAGTATCATAAGATTTATGCATTTGGCACTACCTCCTTCAAGGAAGAGTTAAAAAAGGCAGATTTACCCATTACAGACTGTCTGGAAGAGGACATTGATTGTCTGTGCATGGGTTTTGATACGGAACTGACCTTTCAGAAGTTAGAGGATGCCTGCATCCTGCTGAACAGAGGGGTAGATTACATTGCTACGAATCCTGACTGGGTGTGCCCCACCTGGTATGGTTATGTTCCGGATTGTGGATCCGTCAGCCAGATGCTTTATAACGCTACCAAACGTACTCCCAAGTTTATTGGTAAGCCGGAACCTACTATGGCACTGTTGGCTATGGAGAAGACCGGATTTGGTCCCAGGGAGACCGCAGTGATGGGGGATCGGCTTTATACAGATATTGCCTGTGGTGTCAATGCAGGCATCAGTACCATTTTTGTACTCAGTGGCGAAGGAACTTTGGAAGATGTGGAGCAGAGCGATGTAAAGCCGGAATATATTTATGAAAATATTAGGAAAGTATATCAGGATTTGGTATAAGATGATTTTACGTAACAGTTCAGCCTGTGGTTTAACCCCGGTTGGACTGTTTTGTTAATTGGAGAGTATTACAGAAATATTACAAATATTTAAATTAAGTAGAAAAATTAATTGACAGTTGAAAGAAAAAAATGTACAATTAAAATGGTGCGGCTTATCTTGAAGAAGCTATTAGCAAAAGCTTGATTCGCAAGATACAAGTTTGACACAAGCGTGGAATAATATACATAAGACTGGCCATTTCTTTAATAAGGAGCATTTTCATGACACGGGCAGAGTACATAAGAAGAACACAACATAACCGCAGGAAGAGAAAAATTATAGCTTATGCTACACGGATATCTGTAGCTATCGGGGTAGCGATACTTGGCATACTGGCATTCTGTGGCTGTATTTATGTACACGATACTTTTTGGGGTGAGGAATCGGTGATCAGTAACAGTATGCTGGCCGCCAATGGGGCGCAATCAGATGGTGAAATAAAAGAAATACACGCTAGCCAGACAGATGGTGCCGGAGTGCAGGGAGAAGTCAGTGTGGTGGAAACTACCGAAAGCAATGAGCCTGAAATGCCTACTGTGGTTGTGGATGCCGGGCATGGAGGCAATGATGGCGGTACTTATTCTGGCAAGATCATAGAGAAGGATATCACCCTTGCCGTGGCAAAGATGATGCAGAAACTGTTGGAAGAGCAGGAGATCAATGTGATCATGACCAGAGAGACCGATAAGTATTTGGAACTGAAAGAGCGGACGAAGATCTCCAATGAGAATGATACGGATCTGTTTGTAAGTGTGCATTGTAACTATTATGAAGGCGGCTCTGAGGTTAAGGGAATCGAGTGCTATTACGCGGAAGATGATGAGATCAGTGAAAAGGTGGCCTGGACCATCATGAAGAGCATTGATGGAATATCCGGTCTTAGAAATCGTGGAGCCAAAGAAGAAGATTATTTTGTGACGGAATATAATGATGCTCCCGCAGTTCTGGTGGAGATGGGCTTTTTGTCCAACCCCACCGAATGTAAGAATCTGGCTGATAGTGATTATCAGCAAAGTCTTGCGAAAGAGCTGGTAGAGGGTATCCTCAAAAGTTTGGAGATGCTTGCAGAAGAAACAGACAAGACTTCTCAAAAAGCTTCGGAACAGTCCGTGAAGTAACTTACGGAAGTACGCTGAATACTTCACCAATAGGTCCCTGGATCACCAGTTCGGCAAAGCCGTCCCTGGGGGTCGGGGACTTATTTATTACAACCAGCTTATCTCCGGTAAAGTAGTCAATCAGTCCGGCGGCAGGATATACTGCCAGAGAAGTCCCGCCAATGATCAGCATATCGGCGTGGGCAATGTGGGAGATTGCTGCATTCAAAGTCTTCTGATCCAGTCCTTCTTCATACAATACCACATCAGGTTTTACCGGGCCGCCACAGCTTGTGCATCGGGGGACACCGGTACAGTC
>JAZRJO010000305.1:0-3326 GCA_045645825.1 Acetatifactor sp.
CCCACATGCCGATCTGCAGCACGATATTGATGATCTGGGAAAGATCCTTGAAAAATACCACCACCGCACAGGTAGTATAGCAAAGTGCCAACACAAACACAAACAGACAAAAACTGTAGTATACCAGCTGTATTGTATAAATACCGGGATAATATCCATAAAGTGCGGCAATGATCAACATTACCAATACAAAGAAGGCATGAATAAATGTAGCCGCAATAATCTTAATGATGGGCAGGATACTAATCTTAAACACAACTTTCTTCACAAGATAATTATATTCCAACAGCGCATTGGTACCATTGGTCAAGGCTTCACTGAAGAAAAACCAAGGAACCAGTCCTGCCGTCAAAAACAACACGAATGGCACTTCCACGCCATCCCGAAGCACCCCGGCCCTGCTGTCCATGATCAGATCAAACACCACATAGTACATGGCCACCGTTACCACAGGCTGCGCCATGGCCCACACTGCCCCCAGATAAGAGCCTGCATACCGCTTCTTAAAATCATTTTTGGCAAGCTTCCAGATCAGATTCCTGCTCTGATACAATTCCACCGGAAGCACCGTTAATTTATCATATAATTTTACAAACACAACACAAGCACCCAGAATCACAGCACAGGAAATGATCTTCTTCCAAAGTTCCTCCTGCGGATCCGCACCGGGATTATGATGGAATATGATAATAGCAGCCACAACTGCTGCCAACACAAGAAACAGCAGTATGCCGCGTTTTTTTGTCATTTTCATTACTTCAGTCCTCTTTCAGCCTTATATGCAGACAGACCGCCCCACTTGGTATCCTTCTCTGACAGTAGCAGTTCCATCCCTTCCAGTATGGGCCACTCTACACCAATCTCAGGATCATTATAAATCAGACCACCCTCGTCATTGGGATGATAAAAGTCCGTACATTTATAACAAAACTCCGCATAATCAGAAAGCACCAGGAATCCATGAGCAAAATTCTTAGGAATAAAGAACTGCTTTTTATTCTCCTCACTGAGCAGCACACCGTACCACTGACCGAACGTGGGTGAATCCTTTCTCAGATCCACTGCCACATCATATACCTCGCCTTTGATCACACGCACCAGCTTGTCCTGGGGAAATTCCTTCTGAAAATGCAGACCTCGCAACACCCCTTTTTTGGACGCAGACTGATTATCCTGCACAAATTCCACATCAATGCCTGCTGCCTTATAATCATTATAATGATACGTCTCCATAAAATAGCCTCTGGCATCTCCGAACACAGTGGGAGTGATCACCTTCAAACCCTCTATCCGGCAAGTCTCAACTGTTATTTTACCCATTTTCATCTATCCTTTCCTCGACCATATACTGATCATTTTATTTTTTCAATCATCAGGACATAGTATGCCACTTTTCTACAATAAGACTATTATAACAAATATTTCCTGTTATGGCTAGTTCTTTTAGCATTATCAGACAAAAAGTTACAACTCAGTATCTGATTGGTGGACTGAGTTGTAACTCTATCTTTCAATGTTTTCTGTGAACGTGTATATTAATACCCCAGATAACTCCAGTTCATATCCACATCCCCGCTGATGCCGCTGACCTTACCGGTAGCCTGGTACTGCCACATATCATATCTGCCACCATAGGTAGGTGTAGCTGCATACTGTGCCAACCAGATTTTATAAGCGCTCAGCGCATTGGCATCCATCTTTGTCTCCAGCCACATCTTATTGGCATAGATACCTGCCGTATAGCCTGCAGACTGGATGGTCTGGCAGAAGGCTTTGCACACTGCCGTTCTGGTATCGTTATCTATGCCGTCTGCACGGCCGCCGCTGGCCTCCACATCCAGGAAAATGGGATAGGAGATATTATAGTTCTTTACCTGTTCCAGAACCATGGAAGCTTCCTCTACTGCTTCTGCCTCACTGATAGCCTGTGTAAAGAAATATACTCCCACTTTCAGGCCTGCCTCGGTAGCTCCCTTAATGTTGCTCTGATACTTAGGATCCTCGATCAGCATACCCTGGGAAGAACCTCTGTATCCGCAGCGAATGATCACATATTCGATACCGGAATTCTTCACCGCATTCCAGTTAATGTTACCATTCCACTTGGATACGTCGATACCTCTGACACCGGAGCCGGTGTACAACACGCCATTGGCATCAAAATTATATTGGGCACCTTGAATAATCTGGGCACCTGTGACCTTTTTACCGGCCGCATCAAAGTAATAAACCTTACCATCTATGGTCTGCCAACCTGTGTAGGACACATCCGCTTTTACATAGAACTTTTCCGCAGTATAATAATCTGCATATACCGCTTCTCTGTAAACACCATCCTCCTGCACGTAAATCAGGTTGCCGTTAAAATCTTTCAGTCTGGTAGCTGTGTCCAATTTGGGATCCTGTTTCACAGTCACTGTGCAGACAGCCATGATTTCCTGGTCATTCAGCACATATTTTGCAGTCACGGTAGTACTTCCCATATTAAGACCGGTGACGGTAATTTCTTTTCCGGTTACAGTCACTGTTGCCACATTCATATCGGAAGATTGTGCTGTGATCACTGCATCCTCCGGTGCATTGGTAAGTGTAGCTTTCAGTACCAGGGGTGTGTTGATATATGCTGTTGCTGCGGTCTTCTCAAATGTCAGGACCGGTTGATCCACTACCTTTACTTTTATAATAGTGGTTGCCAAAGTTGCCGCTGCATTTTGTTCCGCAATACCTTTATAATTCACACTGACCGTAATCTGCGCTTCCCCATTGCCCACACCGGTGATCACAAGATTACCCTGTGCATCACAAGTCACCACAGCAACTTCCGGATGATCGGAAACCGCTTTATATTCTAATTCTTTGCCTTCAACAAAGGCTGTTGCCGTAGCTTTAGCAGTTACATTTTTTTCTTTGACAACAGTAATTTCTGCTTTATCTGTTACCACAATTCCTTTCGAAAGAGCTATCACTGTCACCGTACAAGCTGCGCCTTTATTGGCGATCACATCACCTCCACTGACGCTTGTTCCATTGACCGCATAGGAAACAGTAGCAGTACCTGCTCCCAGAGCAGTCACTATTGCTTCATCTGCCTTGCCCTCTACAGGCACTACCTGTACTATCTCCGGATTACTGCTGGTCCAAACCATTTGGGTCAGATTTACACCTGCTACAGTGGCTTTCAATGTAAAGGTCTCGCCGGTATTTAGATGCTTACTCTCTTCACTGATGCCGTAAGAAGGAGCCACCAACTGAGCCAGTCTCTGAAAACTTCCCGTGTAAGCTACGGTCAAGGGATTTATGATCACAGTTTTGTCTACTTCTTTAAA
>JAZRJO010000306.1:0-3477 GCA_045645825.1 Acetatifactor sp.
TCTCATATTCGGCCTGTAGCTTCACACCCATAGCATTTCCCAGCGTCCAAGCCACATCTACGATGCAATCCTGCCTCCAGTGTGTATCTGTAACATAAAAATCTTCCAGCAATAATGCGCCTGTAATGTCAATGTATGTCATGTCAGAGAGATTATTTTCTAAATAGCCATACATTTTCTCATAATCATATGCCAAATATCCATTTTCCTTTGCAAGAAAGTAATTCTTATCCGGAATTACAGAATAATAAACTTGTGCATCTGATCCTTTTATATAATTCGAGTAAATAGACTGAAATTTTTTCACTGTCTTTTCCAATGCTTTTTCTGACAATGGATAATCCAATTTACTCACATAACCATCCGCCATATACACGTCATTGTTATCTGACTGCCCAAACACATACATATGCGTCATGGCTTTGATACTGCGAAAGGTATCCCTGAACGGAAACTGATCCAAAGAATACTCTTCAAACTGCTCCGCAAATTTCCCACTAAGAACATTGTTAGCACTAAGCTCAGGCAACTGATCTAATGGTCTTCTTTCTGTTGCAGAAAAATCATCTGCAGGTTTTAACCATGCTATTGCAGTGAGACCAAAAAACAATATCGCAACCACACAGACATATATGACATTTCTTCTTTTCTCCATATCCTCCCCCCCTAAAATCTAAAGTATAAGAATGGATTAAAAGATCCATCTACCAAATAACCTGTAGTTACCACTAAAATTCCTATCATTACTATGGGTTCCAACACCTCAATCAGGATTTTGGCCCTTTTGTGTTCCATTATTTTTTCCATTAAACGTTTTGCAACCGGTGTGGCGCCTATTATCGCTATTAAAAACATAATTTTATAACTGTCTAAATAATAGTTTGTCACTTCTGTCATAAAAGGAACCGCACCTACACCAAACATAGCTCCGATGTGTGCCACAGCATCCCCTAAGCTGACAGAGTCAAAAATTACAAAGCTTATGATCCCAAAGATCAGAATGTATACACGACCTATAAAAGGATACTTTTCCAGCCATTTTAAGAGAAATGTCTTTTCCAACATAAGAAGTATTCCGAAGTACAATCCCCACACTACAAATGTCCACTCCGCACCATGCCAGAAACCGGTCAACATCCACACAATAAAGATATTTAACAAGTTTCTTGATACTGAGCACCGACTGCCTCCCAATGGAATATATACATAATCTCTAAACCATGTGCCCAATGACATATGCCATCTGCGCCAAAATTCCGTGGCACTTTTAGAAATAAACGGATAGTTGAAGTTTTCTATAAACTGGAATCCAAGCATACTGCCAAGACCGATTGCCATATCACTATAGCCGGAGAAATCAAAGTAGATCTGCAAAGACACTGCTATTGCATATAGCCAGTAAAATACAATTGACTTTTCATCCGCCTCTTTAAATGCCACGCAAAACTCTCCCAGCACATTGGCAATGAGTATTTTTTTGCCCATACCCAATGCAAATCTGCGGATGCCATAAGCTATTTTATCAAAAGTAATACTTCTTTCCTTAAGCTGCCTGTCTACATCCGAATACCGAACGATGGGACCTGCAATCAGCTGGGGAAACATCGTAATATAAGCCGCCAAAGAAACAAAATTCTTCTGCGCCTCCACCTTGCCCCAGTACACATCAATGATATAGCTTATCAACTGGAAGGTATAAAAACTAATGCCAATTGGAAGAACCACTTTTAACAAAGGAAGGGAGAGACCTGTGACCCCATTAAAGTTCGTAATAAAGAAGTCAGCATATTTAAAATATCCCAAAAGTCCTAAACTGATGGCTACAGAAATAATCATGCATACCTTTGCCCCGGGTGTATCATGATACCTCTCAATTAAAATACCAAAAACATATCCCAGTCCAATGGATGCCATCATCAAAAACACATATAGCGGTTCCCCCCACCCATAAAAAACAAGGCTTGCCAAAAGCAAGACCAAGTTTTTTACAGATTTAGGAACCGCATAATATACGATTAGTACAACCGGAAAGAAATAATACAAAAAAGGTATACTGGAAAATAACATTTAAACCTTCTTCCTTTATGATTTAACAATTACTGTGCAAGGTTTTCTTCTACTGAAACGACTGCCGCATCGCCATAAACTGTTGTGACAGCGCTCTTAATTGCATCAATAACCATACCGTTACCAAAAGCAGATACTACATAATCTCCACCTACTGTCACAATGATGAGCTTTTCCGGGAAACCACACATCCACTGATTATTCAGTGTTGCGTTTTTGATGCCGGAAACTACTGTTTCAACATTTGCTGCATCTGCAACGTGGTAAGCACCACATGTGAAGTTGTTTGCCATCATCATGTTCATCATTGTAGCAACATCATCAGTCATTTCGATAGATTCTGCCGGAATGCAGTATGAGTAAACAAGCATGTCTTTTGCACCTTGCAATGTGACATCAAATTTGCCCGGAGCATCCATAACCATAGTCTCGACATTACCACCGCCGATTGGGAACTGTATATCTTCTGATGCAGAAGTCTTGTATTCATTCCATACTTTTGTAAGAATTTCGTTTGCATCTGCGATTTCAACTTTTGTTCCGGCATTTTCTGCATTTTTGCCACATGCTACACATGCGAATGTCATTGCCACAGCTAATAAAAGTACTACTAATTTTTTCATTGTAAATCTCCTATTTATAATCTATTATTCTTGTATTGTTTTAAATCAAGGAATCAATTCAAATGTTTCTGAACAGATAGCCTACTGATTCAGGGACTTCATGGTTGGGAACAGCAACACATCTCTGATCGCCGGTGAGTTCGTCAAAAGCATTACCAATCTATCAATTCCATAACCAATACCACCGGTAGGAGGCATACCGATCTCCAATGCATTCATAAAGTCTTCATCAGTAGTATTTGCTTCCTCATCTCCGGCAGCAAGTGCAGCCTCCTGAGCCTTGAATCTCTCTCTCTGATCAATGGGATCATTCAGCTCAGAGTAAGCATTACACATTTCACGGCCATAGATAAACAGTTCGAAACGCTCTACATAATCGGGCTTGTCCGGCTTTCTCTTGGTCAGCGGTGAGATCTCCACCGGGTGATCCATGATGAATACCGGCTGGATCAGATGCTCTTCTACAAATTCCTCAAAGAACAGGTTCAGGATATCGCCCTTGGTGTGGCGCTTCTCATAGTGAACCCCCTTCTCATCAGCGATCTTCTTGGCTGCTTCTGTATCAGCAATTTCGTCGAAGTCAACACCTGCATATTTCTTCACTGCATCGATCATGGTCATACGCTCAAAAGGCTTGCCCAGATCAATCATTGCTTCTGCATAAGGGATCAGGGTAGTACCGCACACTTCCTGTGCCACATAGCGGAACATATTCTCTGTCAGATCCATCATACCGTTGTAATCAGTATATGCCTGGTACAACTCCATCAGGGTGAATTCCGGGTTA
>JAZRJO010000307.1:0-22403 GCA_045645825.1 Acetatifactor sp.
ATACTTTTTAAACCTTCTCTAACTATATCATGATCATTAGCTAAAAAAACTCTGATTGCCATAATCCTCTCCTTAATTATAACACAGCGAAATCACTCACCAAACACATATCACAAGAATGTTTCACGTGAAACATCATAACGGTTCTTTAGAGGGTAATCCTGCTTTTCTAGGAAATTTAGAAGGTGTCTTTCTTACTTTTTTTATCATAAATAAATTTCTATAAATATCAGAATCCGGTAGGTAAAACTCAATTTGATCATCTATTTTACCACCAAGTATTTTAATGGCAGATTCAGCTTTCTGAAGTTCCTCGTTAATTTTTTCTGATTTATAGGATATAAAATATCCCCCCTCTCTCACAAAAGGCAAACAGTATTCTGAAAGTGTAGAAAGATTAGCTACAGCCCTGGATACACACAAATCAAATTGTTCTCTCAACTTAATGGGCTTTGCATAATCTTCTGCTCTTCCATGTATCGTTTCAACACCTGTTAATTGAATCTCTTCAATTACAGCATCAAGAAATTGAATCCTTTTATTCAAAGAGTCAAGTAAAGTAACTTGTAATGAAGGATAAGCAATTTTTAAAGCAAGTCCGGGAAATCCGGCACCTGTTCCTATATCTATTACCTTTACTTGAGATGTTACATCATATGCTTTTATCAAGGAAAGGCTGTCTACGAAATGTTTTTTCATTACATCATCATAATCAGTAATTGCTGTCAAATTCATGACTTGATTCCATTCTACAAGCATCTCATAATATCTAATAAATTGCTGAATCTGTCTATCTTCAAGTACAACACCAAGCTCACTTAAATCATGTATAAATTGATCAGTATTATATTGCGTCATCACAAAACCTCTTACTTTCTGTTGTAATGTTCCAAATATACAAGTAACACCGAAATATCCGCAGGAGATACACCGGATAATCTGGATGCCTGTCCGACTGATACAGGTTTAAACATTTTCAGCTTTTGCCTAGCTTCTATACGAAGAGAAGGAACCTGGTCATAATCAATATCTTCAGGAATGCGTTTTTTCTCCATCTTTTTATACTGTTCAACCTGACGCATTTGTCTTACAATATATCCTTCGTATTTTATTTCTATTTCTACTTGTTCAATTACATCCAATGGTAGTTGTACTCTTTCAGGGTCTATTTCAGCCAACATATTATAATTAAGTTCCGGACGACAGATTAATTCAGCCAAGCTTGCCGCAGTTTTTAATGTAGTACTTCCGTTCCGTTCCAAGAATGATTGAATGTCCTTGCTTGCTCCTATTACTTTTGCTTTTAATCTGGAAATTTCCTGTTGAATCAATTCTTCTTTCCTTTTAAGAACCTGGTATTGTTCTTCTGTAATCAATCCAATCTCATATCCTTTTTTACGCAAACGAAGATCAGCATTATCTTGTCTCAGGAGAAGTCTATATTCAGCTCTGGAAGTCATCATACGGTATGGTTCACGATTATCCTTCGTTACAAGATCATCAATTAATACCCCAATATAACTTTCGGAACGATCCATCACCAATGGCTCTTTTCCCAATATCTCCATACATGCATTAATACCTGCCACTAATCCCTGACAGGCAGCTTCTTCATATCCGCTGCTTCCATTAAACTGTCCACCACTGAAAAGACCTTTTATATTTTTGAATTCCAGTGAAGGATAAAGTTGTCTTGCATTGATACAATCATATTCTATTGCATAAGCATTTCTAACAATTTTACAATTTTCCAATCCAGGCACAGTGCGATACATAGCCAGCTGTACATCTTCCGGCAAAGAGGATGACATTCCTGCCACATACATTTCATTGGTATGTATGCCTTCAGGCTCTATAAAAACCTGATGTCTCTCTTTATCTGCAAATTTTACTACTTTGTCTTCTATAGACGGACAGTACCTGGGCCCGGTACCTTCTATCACTCCAGCATAAATCGGCGATCTATCTAGATTATTTCGTATAATTTTATGTGTTTTTTCATTTGTGTAAGTCAGCCAACAAGATACCTGTTCCTTTTGGACAGACTCAGGATCCGTGGAAAAAGAAAATGGAACAATCCTCTCATCACCCAGTTGCTCTTCCATTTTAGAAAAATCTATACTTCTCTTATCCATTCTGGCCGGTGTACCTGTCTTAAATCTTACCATCTCTATTCCCATTGCTTTTAAAGAATCAGTCAAATGGTTAGCGGCCTGCAGACCGTTAGGTCCTGTATAGGTGATGGCTTCTCCACAAAGACATCTGGCTCTGAGATAAGTGCCTGTACATAAAACAACTGCTTTACATTCATAAATAGCACCTGTAAAAGTCTTCACACCTTGAATGACTTTTTTACCATCAGTTTCTTCTTTCCATAAAAGTTCACACACTTCTGCCTGTTTGATTGTCAGATGTTCCTGATTTTCCAGCACTTTTCTCATTTCACGGGTATAATCAGCTTTATCAGCCTGGGCACGAAGAGAATGAACTGCCGGTCCTTTAGATACATTGAGCATCTTAGATTGAATAAAGGTTTTATCAATATTTTTACCCATTTCTCCACCAAGTGCATCCAGTTCTCTTACTAAATGACCTTTAGAGGAGCCTCCTATATTGGGATTACAGGGCATTAATGCAATACTATCTACGCTGACTGTAAAAATCACAGTCTCCATTCCTAATCTGGCACATGCCAAAGCAGCCTCACAACCTGCATGACCGGCTCCCACAACACATATATCCACTTGCTCTCTGATTTCTGAAATCATATATTTTATCTCCTATTTACCCATACAAAACTTAGAGAAAATTTCATTTACAAGATCCTCTTCCACTTCTTCTCCTATGATCTTTCCAAGTGATGCATAAGCACTCATTAAATCAATAGAGTAAAAATCTTCCGGCATCTCATCTTCCAAACTTCTGATCACTTGACATAAACTTTCATAAGCATCCTGCAATGCTTCTTTATGACGCAGGTTGGTAATTACTACTTCATCATTTATCTTGATATCTCCCTGGAAAAACAGTTCCTTTATTGTATTTTCCAAAACGTCTATGCCGGTATTTTCTTTTGTGGATGTCTTTATCACACGGACATTTTCTTTACCAACAAGATCTATCAGTTTCTTTTCTTCCACTATACATTCTAAATCTGATTTATTCAACAATATGATTATATTTTTTTCTTGAATAAAAGAAAAAATTTCTGCATCATTCTCATCTAAAGGTACAGAAGCATGTACCACATAAATAATCAAATCAGCTTCTGCAGCATATTTTTTAGCTTTCTCCACACCAATCTTTTCTACAATATCTTCTGTAGATCGAATTCCTGCAGTATCTATAATATTAAGACCTATGCCATGGAGTATGATAGATTCCTGTAATACGTCTCTGGTGGTTCCGGCAACTTCAGTAACAATTGCACGATCCTCACCTACCAATAAATTTAATAAGGAAGATTTACCGGCATTGGGTTTACCCACAATTACAGTTTGGATACCTTCTTTTATCAGTTTTCCATTGTCGGCGCTGGCAATCAAATTACTAATCTTATCAATAAAAGAATCTACATTGATTTTTAACTTCTCCTGATACCCTTCCAGGCTAATATGTTCCGGATCATCCAATGCAGATTCTATAAACGCTATTTCGTATAATATTGCTGCACGAAGGCTTTTTATTACTTCGGACAAAGAACCTTTTAACTGACTGACGGAAGAAGCCAGTGCATACTCATTCTGGGAATGAATCACATCAATGACCGCTTCTGCCTTAGCCAGATCGATTCTACCATTTAGAAATGCTCTCTTCGTAAATTCTCCCGGTTCAGCCATTCTGGCACCATTCTTCATCACAAGCTCCATAATTTTCTGCATCATAAGCACGCCACCGTGACAATTAATTTCCACAGTGTCTTCTGATGTGTAGCTTTTAGGTGCTTTCATTACTGAGATCATGACTTCATCTAAAATATAATTTAATCCATTATCTACAATAAAACCATAATGTATGGTATGACTTTCTACTTTTAATAATATACTCTTTCCACTCTTTGTACGGAATATTTTATCAGCTATAGTAATTGCCTCATCACCGCTGATTCTGATAATACCGATTCCTGATTCTGACAGCGCAGTAGCAATTGCTACAATGGTATCTGTTCTCATAATATTCTCCAAGACAGTAACAATGATTTTCAATTTGGCACATGAACAAAAAAGGAAATGAACACAGGCAAATTAACCTGTATCCATTCCCTTTATGACAAACTCATTATCTCTTTAATGTCACAACCACTCTTCTGAATGGCTCTTCACCTTCGCTGTGAGTAGTAACATATTTGTCATTCTGAAGTGCAGAATGAATAATACGTCTTTCATAAGGATTCATAGGTTCCAGGGAAACAGGTCTCTTAGTCCTCTTAACCTTATAAGCAATATTTTTAGCCAGATTCTCAAGAGTCTCTCTTCTTCTCTGTCTGTAATCTTCCGTATCAACTTTTACTCTGATATAATCTTCAGCTTCCTTATTGACTACTAATGATACCAGGTACTGTAAGGAATCCAGAGTCTGTCCTCTCTTACCGATAAGAACACCCATTTCATCTCCACTCAATTCTATTTCCATGGATCTGTTTTCTTCATCATATTTTACAGTAACTACAACAGTAAGATCCATTGCTTCAAATACTTCTTTTAAGAATATTTTTGCATTATCTTCAATGGAAACTTTTTTACAAGCCTTTATTTTAGCCGATTTAGCACCGATTCCAAGAAAACCTAATGAACCTTCTTCTATAATTTCATATTCCAGTTTATCACTGGTAACACCCAACTTCTGACACGCTTCTGTAATTGCGTCATTCACTGTTTTTGCAGATATTTCAATATACTCCATATGTGACCTCCAGAGCTTTATCACTTTTCAAATTATTTGTTATTCTTCTCATTGTACTGCTTTACCATATTGGCTCTTGCCATGAGGCTACCGGACTTAGCATTACCCTGATTGTAATATTCAGTAGACTTCTTTATAGCAGCATCTTTATCAGCCTGAGAAGTCTGAGGCTTGGTGCCGGTACTTGTATTGGTCTTAGACTGAATATTTCTAGTATTCATGCTGGCATAAGCATTCAGTTTCTCTTGACGCTCTTTCATTTTTTCGATTTTCTTAGCACTTTTCTTAGAGTTCTGCTGAATGATCTTATCAAAATCCATCTTATCAATATGCTTATTTATAACGATCTGCTGGATCGTTCTGACTACACTACCAGCGATCCAGTACAAGCCCATACCGGAAGGAAGTGTGAAACAGAACCATGCAGACATAATAGGCATAATGTTGTTCATCATCTTCATGGAGGAAGCCATGTTGGATTCCTGTCCATTATTTCTATTGTTATCATTTTGTGTAGGCATGAGTTTTACGTTGATCCATTGTGTCAAAGCAGACAAAACAGGAATCAAAATAGCACCTACTACAAGCAGATAAGAACCTGTTTCCAACGCACCATTGATAATATGGGATGGTGAATTACCTATATTCAATCCCAGGAAGTTATTATAAGTATCAATCAGACCTCTGGTGGTTTCATTACTTAAAATAAATTCTCCCTGATAAGTAAGGTTAGCAAGATCATAATGCTCTGCAATCGTGGCCATATCTGTTGAAGATAATCTGTTCAATACATCAATAATACCATTGCGCATATTATCTTCTGATATATGTCTTCCGTACATAGTTACAGTTTTAGCAATACTATCAATGCCGGAATTCTGCAGAAAATGTCCATTATCTACGGAGATGATCTTGTCCGCAAGCACAGCAAAAGTATTACCTATTCTACCTACATATGCAGGCATTGCCTGGATTACCTGATACAATGCAAACAAAATAGGCATCTGGATCAAAAGCTGAACACAGCCTCCTGTAGGAGATACACCATATTTGGCATATACTGCCTGTACCTCCTGATTCTGTGCCATCATAGAATCATTATCTTTTTTATTCTTATACTTAGCCTGAATTGCCTGAATCTCAGGATTCATCTTAGCAGAAAGCTTTGAGAACTTCTGCTGCTTGATCGTAAGAGGCAACATCAACAGATACACTACAATAGTAAACAAAATAATAGCCAGACCGATGTTAGGAATTCCTAAAAAGTTAATAACTGTAAAAATTCCTTCCATGATCTTACCAAGCACCCATGCCACCTGTCCAATAATAGGTGTAGATGACTGAGTTAATAAAATCATATTCATTTATCCTCCTAGCATTGCTGCATTAAGGCACCGGGTCGTACCCTCCTTTTGAAAAAGGATTACATCTCAAAATTCTCCATACTGCAAGCAAACCACCTTTGATACAACCATATTTTTCAATAGCCTCAATTCCATATTGAGAACAGGTAGGAATATATGGGCATTTCGTTCTTTTCATAGGAGATATATACTTCTGATAAAATCTAATCGCAGCAATCAATATTTTTTTCATATCATACCAAACTGATCTTCATCAATCTATCTTAACAATATGATGAAGCTTCCCAAGGTGTAATAGTGCACTCTCTACTTCGTAATACCCGACTGTAGCTGCACTTGGTCTCGCGACGATTACAATATCCAAACCACTATTGAATATATTTTCATGTAATCGGTAACTTTCTCTGACCAGTCTTGTAACGCGATGTCTTACAACACTGTTTCCTACTTTTTTACTCACACTGATTCCGATTCGATTCCCTGAAAGGCCATTTTCCTTTACATACATCACTAAATATTTATTGGCATATGATTTCCCATTACGGAATACGAACTGAAACTGATGATTTTTTTTAAGTGACTCTGAAAACTGCATAAGGGAAAAATAGGTCACATTTCTGTGACCTATGCGGATAATGTCTTTCTTCCTTTTGCTCTTCTGGCTGCCAAAACTTTTCTTCCACCCGGTGTACTCATTCTGGCTCTAAAACCATGAACCTTTGATCTGGATCTCTTCTTAGGCTGAAATGTCATTTTCATAAATACTGCACCTCCTTCTCTGACCTTAATCTATTTTAAGGTAAACTAATTTTTTACATAATATGGGAATATACGCCCACTTTTGGAAAATAGCATTACAATTGTAGCGGAAAAGGGCAGTAATGTCAAGTATTATTTATAAATTTGTAAAAGAACCTCTTTGTGCAATGGACCTCATAATTTTTTTTAAAGGGTTATCCACAGTAATATACACTTCTTTTTATTATCATTAAATTTATCCACAAAGTGTTGATTGTTTGTGCATAAAAGTAAATTAATATATGAATAGAATGTGAAATAGGTGTGGAAATATGTAAAAGATTGGCTTAAAATATAGTATTAAAGGTGTTAAATTAATTATCCACATTTTTTCTACTTATACACATAAATTATAAAAAAAATGTGGATAGAGATAGTTATAAACAATTTTATAAACAGTATGTGGATAACTTTATCCATAGCATGTTTAAAACTTATGTTTGAAAAATTTTCAGTTTTATATTAAAATAGTAATAGCTATATTTTTTTAGAAAGGCAAGTTATAAAAATGGATGCAATCAGAGAAAATTGGACAACCATAAAAGAAACTCTCAGACGGGAATATAGTCTGTCTGATATTTCCTATCATACCTGGGTGGAACCGTTGGAATTCCACAATATTGAAGATGATACTGTTAATATTATCATCCCTTCAGACCAGGCTCATGCTTTAAATTATATTTCCAATAAATATAAAAGTTTTTTTCAGGTTACTATTACTGAAATGTTTGATCATGAATATGCTATTAATTTTATTTTAGAGAAAGATGCAAAAGC
This sequence comes from Acetatifactor sp., assembly GCA_045645825.1. Classification (GTDB taxonomy): domain Bacteria; phylum Bacillota; class Clostridia; order Lachnospirales; family Lachnospiraceae; genus Acetatifactor. The sequence goes on from JAZRJO010000307.1 coordinate 7,842, forward strand.
ACAGGATATTTATGATATGCATGTAAATATATCCACACCCATATATAATATTAATTATGAAAATGCCAATCTTATTCCTAAATATAAGTTTGATACATTTGTGGTAGGCAGTAATAATAAGTTTGCTCATTCTGCATCACTTGCCGTAGCGGAATCACCGGGAGAGGCTTACAACCCTCTTTACCTGTATGGAGGCGCCGGACTTGGTAAAACACACTTGATGCATTCCATTGGTCATTTTGTACTGGAACAGAATCCTAATATGAAGGTTTTATACGTAACCAGTGAAAAATTTACCAATGAAGTAATTGATTCTATTCGAAGCGGTAATGCAGCTGCCATGACCAAATTGCGTGAAAAATATCGTACTGTTGATGTGTTGATGGTCGATGATGTACAGTTTATCATAGGTAAAGAAAGTACCCAGGAAGAATTCTTCCACACCTTTAATGTATTGCATGCAGCCGGTAAGCAGATCATTCTGTCATCAGATAAGCCTCCAAAAGAAATGGAAACTTTGGACGAGCGTTTCCGCTCCAGATTTGAGTGGGGACTTATTGCGGATATTCAGCCTCCTGATTATGAGACCAGAATGGCCATTCTTCGTAAAAACGCTGAAACATACGACCGAAAGATTGATGAAGAGATCATCAAGTATATCGCTACAAATATAAAATCCAATATTCGCGAATTGGAAGGTGCTTTTAATAAGATTATTGCTTTTGCGAAATTAAATAAGGTAGAACTTACTTTATCTCTGGCCGAAGAGGCATTAAAGGACGTCATCTATCCTAATAAACCAAAGGAAGTGACACCTTCACTTATTATTAATGTGGTGGCAGAGCATTTTGGAGTAAAACCGGAAGATATTACTTCTAAAAAGCGTAACTCTGAATTTGTGCAGCCAAGGCAGGTAGTTATGTATCTGTGTAGGGAACTTACCGATACTTCCTTTACAAATATAGGTAAGTTGTTGGGTAAGAAGGATCATACTACCATTATTCACGGAGTAAATAAAATAACAGAAGAGATTAAGATGAATGATGAACTTCGCAATAAAGTGAATATCATTCGAAAAAAAATTAATCCTGCTTAAGAATTATCCACATACTTTTGTGAATAAATTCTTATTTTTCCTCATGGAAAATTTAAATAATTCACAACTTATCCATTCCATTTTTGCTTGAAAAATAGTATAATTAGGATAGTTATACACATATCAACATCCTATATTAATGTTACTACTAAAATCATTAAATATAAATATCATTCGCACGCGTGCGACACGAGTGTAGTTACACGAAGGGAGTTATACACACAATGAAAATCATTTGTTCAAAATCAAATCTGTTAAACGGTGTCCAGATTGTATCTAAGGCTGTGCCTAATAAGACTACTATGTCCATTCTGGAATGTATCCTGGTAGATACCACCAAAGGATGTATTACTTTGACGGCTAACGATATGGAACTTGGTATTGAAACTACCATAGAGGGAGATATTCTGGAAAAAGGTATCATTGCTTTGGATGCTAAGATTTTCCTGGAAATTGTAAGAAAGCTGCCTGATAATGAAATTGTGATAGAAACAGACCCTTCGTACAAGACTACTATAACTTGTGAAAAAGCAAAGTTTACTATCATTGGTAAATCAGGAGAGGATTTTTCTTATTTGCCTCTGATAGAGAGAGAAGACAGCATCATCATCAGTCAGTTTACTTTGAAGGAAGTGGTAAGGCAGACGATATTCTCTATTTCTGACAATGATAATAACAAGCTGATGACAGGCGAATTGTTTGATATTAATAACAATATACTGAAAGTGGTGTCTCTGGATGGTCATCGTATCTCTATTCGTAAGATAGAGTTGAAGAATAGTTATGAACCGAAGAAAGTAGTCGTTCCCGGTAAGACTTTGAATGAAGTTAGTAAAATTTTACCCGGTGGTGCTGACAGTGATGTAAGTATTTTCTTTACATCAAAGCATATTGTGTTTGAATTTGATCAAACTACAGTTGTGTCTAGATTGATAGAAGGAGAATATTTTAGAATAGACCAGATGCTCTCCAGTGATTATGAGACAAAGGTAAAGGTAAATAAGAGAGAGCTTCTCAGTTGTATTGACCGCGCTACCTTGCTAGTGAAAGAGGGAGACAAGAAGCCTATTATCATTCGTATCACTGATGAAAGTATGGAACTTAAGATCAATTCCCTGCTTGGAAGTATGAATGAAGAGATCGATATAGAAAAGAACGGCAAGGATTTGATGATAGGATTTAATCCTAAGTTCCTGATAGATGCTCTTAGAGTAATAGATGATGAAGAGGTTTACCTTTATATGGTGAATCCCAAGGCCCCTTGCTTTATTAAGAATCCGGAAGAAAGTTATATATATCTGATTTTGCCGGTTAATTTTACTACTGTCTAAGCATGTAGTGAATAGTTATATATGTCTTATATGTAATTGAAAGGTATAAGAAAGGGAAAATATGGAAATCATTAAACTGAGAGAAGATTTTATAAAACTGGGCCAGGCTCTGAAAGCTGCCGGTCTGGTAGAATCCGGTGTGGACGCTAAGTTTGTGATTCAGGACGGATTGGTAAAGGTGAATGGGCAGATAGAGACTCAGCGCGGTAAGAAGTTGGTAGCCGGAGATGTGGTGGAATTTGACGGTCTGCAGATCAAAATAGAAGGTTAATAAAATGATCATTAAATCAATAGAACTGGCAGATTACAGAAATTATGAAGAAGTGACCATGGAGTTTGATAAGGGAACCACGATTCTGTTTGGAGATAATGCTCAGGGAAAGACGAATATTTTGGAGGCTGTGTACCTGGCAGCCACCACCAAATCTCATAAAGGCAGTAAGGATAAAGAAATCATTCGATTCGGCATGGACGAAGCTCATATAAGGACTTATGTGGAAAAGGAAGGTATAGAGACGAGAGTTGACATGCACCTTCGCAAAGCAGGTTCCAAGGGTATCGCCATTGACGGACAGAAGATTAAGAAAGCTGCTGATTTACTGGGTCTTTGTAATGTGGTATTTTTCTCACCGGAAGACTTAGGGATCATCAAAAAGGGGGCTTGTGAGAGAAGGCGTTTTGTAGATATGGAGCTTTGTCAGCTGGATAATGTATATCTTTATAATCTAAATAATTATAATAAGATCGTAAATCAGCGTAATAAGCTGTTGAAAGATATGTATATGAGTCCCGGTCTGAAAGAGACTTTATCTGTGTGGGATATGCAGCTTGTAGCTTATGGAAGTAAGATCATTGAGAGAAGAAATCTTTTTATCAATCAGCTGAATGATATGATTTATGAGATACATAAGAAACTTTCGGGAGGTAAGGAGGAGCTTGTGATCAAGTATGAGCCGGATACCTCTATAGAAGATTTTGAAAATAAGCTTTTTATTAATATGGATCGTGATATAAAGTTAAAAATGACTTCTGTGGGACCTCACAGGGATGATTTTTCATTTATGATAAATGGTGTGGATGCCAGGAAGTACGGTTCACAGGGACAGCAGAGGACGGCTGCACTTTCTCTAAAGATGGCAGAGATAGAACTTGTAAAAAGGATAACCAACGATACGCCGATTCTTTTATTGGATGATGTATTATCGGAACTTGACAGCAGCAGACAGCAGTTGTTGTTGTCTGTGATGGGTGATATTCAGACGATCATCACTTGTACAGGTCTGGAAGAGTTTGTGAATAATAGGTTTGAAATCAATCGTGTCTATAAGGTGACTGAGGGTAGGGTAAGTTGTGTCAACGATGCTTTATAACAATACTTTATAGATATTGCAGGAAAGGGAAGTTATAGATGAGTGAAGAAATAAGATCAAATACAACAGTAGAGCAAGAGTATGGTGCCGACCAGATTCAGATTCTGGAAGGTCTTGAAGCTGTGCGCAAAAGGCCTGGTATGTATATAGGTACTACTTCCAGCAGGGGTTTACATCATCTGGTGTATGAAATAGTAGACAATGCAGTTGATGAGGCTTTAGCCGGTTATTGTGATACCATTGATGTGACCATTAATGAAGATAATTCTATCACAGTTGTAGATAATGGTCGTGGTATTCCTGTTGGTATTAACCAGAAGGCAGGTATTCCGGCAGTAGAAGTGGTATTTACGATTCTTCATGCCGGCGGAAAGTTTGGAGGTGGAGGCTATAAGGTATCAGGTGGACTCCATGGTGTAGGTGCTTCCGTAGTAAATGCGTTGTCTGATTGGTTGGAAGTAGAAATTTGTCAGGATGGCAAGGTGTATAAGCAGAGGTATGAGAAAGGTCATGTATGTTATCCTCTGAAAGTAGTTGGTACTTGCAGCCCTGAGAAGACAGGCACAAAAGTATCTTTCCTGCCAGATAAGACAATATTTACAGAAACTACAATATATGACTTTGAGATATTAAAGAGACGTTTACGTGAAATGGCTTTCCTGACCAAAGGACTGAGAATTATTTTAAGAGATTCCAGGACAGAGGAGGAAAAGATACTTGAGGATGGTTCTTTATCAACCACTGATGTGGAGAATCTTACAGAAGCTGAAAAAGAACTGCAAAATCAACAGATCAGTGAGCTTTTGAAAAGAGCAGAAGAAGATAAGAAGCTGTCCAATGAAGAAGATATTCAAGAGAATGCAACGGATGAGTCAACGGAAGATGCATCTAACATAAGTGATGCTCAAAAAGGAAAAACCGGCGGAAAAATAGGTGTTCTTCACACTGTAAAATTGGAAACCGGAAAGAAGCAGAAGGTTATTGAGTTCTATTACGAAGGTGGTATTAAGGAATTTGTTACTTACCTGAATAAGAGCAAAGAGCCTCTGTATGAAAATATTCTTTATTTTGAAGGCAATAAGAATAATGTGTATGTGGAAGTGGCTTTCCAGCACAATGATTCTTACAATGAAAGTGTATTCAGTTTTGTAAATAATATTAATACACCGGAAGGTGGTATGCATTTAATGGGGTTCCGTAATGCCATGACCAAGACCTTCAATGATTATGCCAGAAGTTCTAAGCTGTTGAAGGAAAGTGAGCAGAATCTGACCGGTGAAGATATTAGGGAAGGTCTGACAGCTATAGTTAGTGTCAAGATAGAAGACCCTCAGTTCGAAGGTCAGACTAAACAAAAACTGGGTAACTCCGAGGCCAGAAGTGCTGTAGATAGTATCGTAAGCGAACAGCTCACATATTTCTTGGAGCAGAATCCTTCTGTAGCCAAAACAATCTGCGAGAAATCCATTCTGGCCCAGCGTGCCAGGGAAGCCGCCAGAAAAGCCAGGGAGCTTACTAGAAGAAAGACAGCCCTTGACAGCATGACCCTCCCCGGTAAACTGGCAGATTGCTCTGACAAGGATCCTAAAAACTGCGAAATCTACATCGTAGAGGGAGATTCCGCAGGCGGTAGTGCCAAAACCGCAAGAAGCCGTGCCACCCAGGCGATTTTACCTCTGCGAGGCAAAATTTTAAACGTAGAAAAAGCCAGACTGGACAAAATATACGCCAACGCCGAGATCAAAGCCATGATTACAGCCTTCGGCACCGGCATCCACGAGGATTTTGACATCACTAAACTACGCTACGACAAGATCATCCTCATGACCGATGCCGACGTAGACGGCGCCCACATCAGTACCTTGCTTTTAACATTCCTCTACCGCTTCATGCCGGAATTAATCAAGCAAGGCCATGTATACCTGGCCAAACCGCCTCTCTACAAACTAGAGAAAAATAAAAAAGTATGGTACGCCTACAGTGACGAAGAACTAGACAAAATTCTCCAAGAAGTAGGCCGCGACCAAAACAACAAAATCCAGCGTTACAAAGGTCTGGGCGAAATGGATGCCGACCAATTATGGGAAACAACCATGGACCCTGAAAGACGTATTCTATTACGTGTAACTTACGATGAAGAAATGGCCTCAGAGATAGATTTAACATTTACCACACTCATGGGTGATAAAGTAGAACCCCGAAGAGACTTCATCGAAGAAAACGCTAAATTCGTTAAGAATTTGGATATTTAAAATAACTACAAGAGGTTAAATTTTAATGAATGACAATATTTTTGACAAAAATGTAGAGATAGACAAAGTCCATGAGGTAGACTTAAAGGAGCGTATGGAAACCTTCTACATTGACTACGCCATGAGCGTCATCGCCTCCCGCGCCCTCCCCGATGTAAGAGATGGTCTGAAACCCGTTCAGAGACGTGTCCTTTACTCTATGATCGAGCTGAACAACGGTCCGGACAAGCCTCACCGTAAGAGTGCCCGTATCGTCGGCGATACCATGGGTAAATATCACCCTCACGGTGACAGTTCCATCTATGGTGCCCTGGTAAATATGGCTCAGGATTGGTCTTTCCGTTACCCGCTGATTGACGGTCACGGCAACTTCGGTTCCATGGACGGTGACGGCGCTGCAGCCATGCGTTATACAGAAGCCAGATTGAGCAAGATTTCCATGGAACTTTTGGCTGACATCAATAAAGATACCGTTGATTTTGTACCAAACTTCGATGAGACGGAGAAAGAGCCTGTGGTTCTGCCCAGCCGTTATCCCAATCTTTTGGTAAACGGTACCACCGGTATTGCAGTTGGTATGGCTACCAATATCCCTCCTCACAACTTGCGTGAGGTTGTGAATGCTGTGGTGAAAATCATTGATAATAGGGTAAATGAGGACAGGGATACAGATATTGAAGAAGTTCTTGAAGTTGTAAAAGCACCTGATTTCCCTACAGGAGGTCTGATTCTGGGAACCAGAGGATGTGAGGAAGCATACCGCACGGGTCGCGGTAAGGTCAGAGTGCGTGCAGTGACCAATATCGAGACATTACCCAACGGCAAGAGCCAGATCATAGCCACAGAGCTTCCTTATATGGTGAACAAAGCTAACCTGATCATGAAGATTGCAGAGCTGGTGAAGCTGAAAAAAATAGATGGTATCACTGATATCCGAGATGAGTCCAACCGTGAAGGTGTGAGGGTCGTAATTGAACTTCGCAGAGATGCCAATGCCAATGTGATTTTAAATCAGCTTTATAAGCATACACAGCTGCAGGATACCTTTGGTGTGATCATGCTTGCGCTGGTAAATAATGAACCTAAGGTTATGAGTATTCTTGATATGTTGAAGCATTATCTGAAGCATCAGGAAGAAGTGGTAACCAGAAGGACAAAGTATGATCTGAACAAGGCTGAGGAAAGAGACCATATTTTACAGGGACTCTTAAAGGCACTTGATTTTATTGATGAAGTGATCAGTATCATCAGAAGCAGCCAGAACACACAGATTGCTAAGGAACGGTTGATAGAACGTTTTGAGCTGACTGATGTACAGGCACAGGCCATTGTGGATATGCGTTTGAAAGCGCTGACAGGTCTGGAAAGAGAGAAGCTGGAAAACGAGCATCTGGAACTACAGCAGCGCATTGGGGAGTTGAAAGCAATCTTGGCAGATGAAAAGCTGTTATTAGGTGTGATCAAAGAAGAAATGACATTTATTGCCGATAAATTTGGAGATGACAGAAGAAGTAAGATTGGATTTGACGAGCTGGATATCTCCATGGAAGATTTAATTCCCAGAGAAAATACTATTATCGCTATGACAAGCCTCGGTTATATCAAGCGTATGACCGTTGATAATTTCAAGGCCCAAAATAGAGGAGGCAAGGGTATCAAAGGTATGCAGACCATTGAAGATGACTACATCGAGGATCTGCTGATGACCAATACCCACCACTACCTGAACTTCTTCACCAACCTAGGAAGAGTATATCGGATCAAGGCCTATGAAATACCTGAGGCCGGCAGAACTGCCAGAGGTACAGCCATTATCAATTTGCTGCAGCTTAGCCCAGGTGAAAAAATCACAGCAATGATTCCGATTAAGGAATATGATGAAAGTAAAAACCTCTTTATGGTTACCAAAAAAGGAACGGTGAAGAAAACTTCACTGATGGAATTCAGTAATGTCCGTAAAAATGGTCTTGCAGCCGTCAATCTTAGGGATGATGATGAATTGATAGAAGTGAAGACCACTGACAAGGATAGTGAAATCTTCCTCGTAACCAAACAGGGTATGTGTATCCTATTCAAGGAAGAAGATGTGCGTGCTACCGGCCGTTCTTCCATGGGTGTCATCGGTATGAACTTAGATCCGGGAGATGAAATCGTGGGTATGCAGTTAAGTAATCAGGGAGATTCCCTACTGGTAGTATCAGAAAATGGTATGGGTAAGCGCACGGTAATGGAGGAATTTACGGTACAGAAGCGTGGCGGTAAAGGTGTAAAGTGCTACAAGATCACTGAAAAGACAGGTGATGTGGTAGGCGTCAAGGCAGTTACTGATGAAAATGAAATTATGATGATTACTACAGAAGGTATCATTATCCAACTGCGTGCGCAGGATATTAGTACCTATGGAAGAATTACCTCCGGTGTAAAATTAATTGACCTGGATGAAGGCGTGAAAGTAGCACAGATTGCAAAGGTCAGAGAGAAAGTATCCAACGGCGACCAGGAATTTGAGAATGTGGATGATGCTGTGGAGGATATTTCTGAATAAAGTAATAATTGATTAATAAAAAATGTCTGCTTTTAACCTCAATTTATTAATATTCTTTTATTTTAGCACAAAAAAAGTTACTACAATAAAGAAATTTAGTAAAAAATACACTTGATAATTGATTATTAAAGTGGTATCATGCATGTGCTTTTGATAAAAATAAAGGAGTGTTTAGACATGCAAGTTTTAGTTATCAGCTTAGCTTTTGCTATCATCGGCGGCCTTCTGATGTCCCGTGTAGCCAAGAAGTTGAATCTGCCTGCTGTAACCGCATATCTGGTAGCAGGTTTATTGTTAGGACCCTATTGTCTCGGCGCATTACATATTCCCGGCATGGGATTTAATACACTGGAACAGGTAGAATCCATTAGTGTGATCACACAAGTAGCCATGGGCTTTATTGCTTTTACTATCGGTAATGAGTTCAGGCTGACACAATTGAAGCATATGGGAAGGCAGGCGATCATTGTAGGAATCGTGCAGGCGGTTGCTACCACAGTGCTGGTGGATATTGCTTTGATCCTGTTGCACCTGGCTTTTCCCTCCATTATCTCGCTCCCGGCAGCGATTGTGCTGGGTGCCATTGCATCTGCCACTGCACCGGCGGCCACATTGATGGTAATAAAACAGTATAAGGCAGAAGGTCCTTTGACAAGCCTTCTGATGCTGGTGGTAGCCATCGATGATGCGGTAGGTCTGATCTTATTTGCAGTGTCCATGGGTATTGCCAATGCCATAGAGATGGGAAGTGTCAGTGTCACAGGTATGATAGTGGAGCCCATTGTGGAGATCGTATTATCACTGGGATTGGGTGCTGTTATGGGATTACTTCTGAATTATCTGGAAATCTTTTTCCATTCCAGAAGTAAACGTATGTCCCTCTCTGTGGCGTTTGTGATGCTTACAGTAGGTCTTTCTATGTTGAAATTTGAAATCGGAGGCATCCATTGTGGTTTTTCCCTGCTCTTGGTATGTATGATGACCGGTACCGTTTTCTGTAACGTCTGTGAGACTTCGGAAGAGTTGATGAACCGTGTAGACGGCTGGACAGTGCCTTTGAATATACTGTTCTTTGTACTGTCTGGAGCAGAGTTGGATCTCCAGATTATGAGTAATCCTATGGTACTTTTGGTCGGGGTAATCTATATTGTTACCAGATGTATGGGTAAATACTTTGGTGCTTACGGCAGCTGTACTTTAACAAAGTGCAGTAAGAGGATTATCAAGAATCTGGGTATCACGTTGTTCCCTCAGGCCGGTGTGGCATTAGGTATGTCTCTGACTGCAGCAAGACTGTCTGATGGTGCCATGGTTAGGAATGTGGTGTTGTTCAGCGTACTTGTGTATGAGCTTATAGGACCCGCACTTACCAAGAGATCATTATTGGCTGCCGGTGAGATTAAATTGGAAGGCAGGACCAGTGCACGTAGCAAGAATAAGCCAAAACCGCCCATTAGTTTACATATTTAAAATATTTATCACATGTAGGCATGCTTATGTAGTAAAAAACTGCCGAACCTATGATTATTAATAATTTCATGGGTTCGGCAGTAAATTTTTTATAGTAATTCAAACTCTGTGCAAATAGCAGCATCCTGTGCTGTCTTCTCCACAAACACTTTATCCTTCCGCTCAAGTTTCTTGAATTCCTCATAGTACCGCAGTCCAAACTCCCGTAAGGAAGCGGCATTAAAGTGCAGATTGTCAGCATTGGCCGTAAGTCCTTCTGCCGATACAAATCCGGTCATGGGAAGCTTCTCCGCCATAGCCTGTAGTGCTGCATTCACATGCACGTAATTGGTGGTTAAAGGCGAATCAGGGTTCTTTGTATAATATTTCAGGTAATCCCCCAGACCACCCAACAGGAAAGGTACATCGTGAAGTCCTAGCTTTGCCCGTAGGCTTTCCAGAATGTAGGTACATTTTTCCTCATACACAGGATATTTTTCTTCGCTGCAGTCAGATTCTCCCTGGTGCCACAGCACTCCTGCAATGGTTGAAGTGCGGCTGGCCAGTTGGCACTGGTACAGAGCATGAGTATAAAGTAGTCCGCCTACACACCACTGGTCCAGGTTGGTACCACCGTCGGCGCAGGGGATCAGTCCCACATCCACGTTATGTTCCATTGCATAGGCATAAGCAAAACTCTCAGCCAGATTAATACCGGAGGTGCCTCTGTCGCAGTTGACCGGTACGTACATTTGACGCCAGCGACCGTTACGAAGCACCAGGATGTGCTCGCTGCGAATAGGCTCTACCTCATCCTTGAACCCTCTGCCACCCATGTTGGATTGACCAATTAATAAAAATGAGTGTATCATATAAATTCCTCCTTTTGATATTTATTGTACCGCAAGGTTCTAAGCAGTTTCTTTCGCCACAATCTCCATTCTATCCTTTTGAGATGCCAAAATCACGAACTGGAACACAATGGTCACTACCGCCATACCCACGGCGCTTGCTACAAACATAGGATTATAAGTACCAAACTTGTCAAACACCCAGTTGGTCAAAGGTGCACCCACAGCGTAACCGGCAGTATTGATTGACACAAACAATCCCATTATCTTATTAAAAGATTTTTCTCCAAAAAGATCCCCTGCAAAAATAGGAAGCATAATGGTCTCCAAAGGCAGTGCCAGTGAGGAGAAAATGCCATACACCATAGCAAATACCATACCCAGATAAGAGTTGGTCATGAGAGCAAGAACCACCATAACAATCACAGATGTGATATCACAGATAGTTACAGTGACCCGCAGACCAAATTTATCGTAGAGCACACCGGTCAAAAATTTAAATCCTGTTAAAGCAAGAGAATGTACGCTCAGTACGGTAGCTACATACCCTGCATCCATACCCACATCTTTCATATGTGCAGCTGCTACACCGTTGATACCTTGCAGAATAAGACCTGTCAGGAAGATACACCCAGCAGCACAATAAAAATAAGGTTTTCTCACTGCTTTCTCATATTCGATACCTACCCAACTCTGTCCTCTGGCTTTCTTTTTATGTACTATAGGTGTTGCATTATCCCCTGATGGACTCTCTCTGAAAAAAATTAAAATCAGCGCACCTACCACCACCATGATTACAGCTATCACAGCATAGGCATTGCGGTATCCAAAAGCATTGCCTTCTTCAAAAATGAGAGGCGATACAATCTGTGTAGCCAGTGCACTACCAAGTCCGTTGGCGGCAAGCACTGCTCCCATAATAGTTCCTTTATTTTCCTTGCACCATCTTCCGATAACAGCGCCGATCATAGTAGTAGTTGTCCAAGACAATCCCACACCCAGCAGAACGCCGCCGATATAAAAGTAGATGATATTGGTGCCAATCATGTACAAGACACATGAACCGATCAGACACACAAAACCCGCTGCGATCAGTTTCTTCATACCAAACTTATTTACTAAAGTTCCAAAGAAAATATTTACTACAGCTGTAGCCACAAAACGGCAGCTGTCTCCAATGGAAAAAGCACTCCGCTTAATTCCCAGTGCCTCTGTAATGGCTGAAAGATAAAGACTCTTATTAGAGCTACAGAATCCCAGACACGTAAAGATCATTAAAAAACAAAGTGCCACAATCACCCACTTATAATCATAACTAAATTTCTTTTTCATTAATTATCCTCCCTTAGTAATATAAACAAACATATTTATACCACTTTTCGGAGATTAAGGAAATTATCTTTTTTTGTCGCGAGCATAACTAAAACTTAATGCAAAACTTAGGAGGGGTGATAAAAGTTCTTTACAAAACTCCGGAATGTTTTCTCATCTTCCGTCAAAGGCCTGTTTTTTCGCCAGTAAAGTCGCAGTATCCATGACCGCGTATTAGTAAAGGGAACGTAACAGAGACTGGTGGTCGGCTCCAGGCGGCTGATATGCCTGCTTGTAAAGGCGATACCCAGTCCGTCCTGCGCCATCCTGCGATAAACCAGGTAAGGAAAGGTATTACCATAGGGCATGACCATATCATTTTCTTCAAACAAACGACTCAGTCGTTCGTACATGGCTATGTCCGGAGCAGGATAGAAAAGCGTCTCATTTTCCAGTTGATGCACATCGATGGAATCTGCAGAAGCCAAGGGATGGGAAGGATTCATCATGGCTACCAGTTCATCTTCAAAAAGTTCTATGCTGTTCAATTCCATAGCGTAAGATGCCGGTACATCTCTCTCTTCTGCTAGTAAAAAAGAGTGCTGTGGCAGAAGTCCGTCATTTTCCAGCTGAAAGAATTTCATATTGGTGGTAGACAGGGTAAAATGAGGGTATTCCAAGGAAAATGCAGAGATCATATCTGTCCACATATTAGAGGTAGTAGTGGCAATGGACACATGATGCTTCTGCTTCATAAAACTTTGATGCATCTCAATGCGGGCGCAATCCAAAGTGGTAAAGACCTGATTTACATAGCGCAGGAAGATCTGACCCTGTTGATTCAGCTGGATATGATTGTTGGTCCTGTCAAATAATTTCAAGCCAAGTTCCTTCTCCAGTCGTGCAATAGACGTGCTCAAAGCGGGAGCTGAGATGAACAGAGACTCTGCGGCTGTTGATATTTTGCCGATCTCGGCAACGGCTTTGAAGTATTTTAATTGTAGTAATTCCATGGAGTACCTCCTATGATGTAACGGTTCATTTTAACAAATGACATTCTGTGGAGTCTATTATCATTGAACTGTTACTATCATAACATAGAGAAAAATGAAATACAATTGGAAAGATAGACATTTTGTGGTAAAGTGGGTATAATGGTGTCAGGTAAAGAGAAGTTAAAATAAAAGTAGGAAGATGCATCAGGTCAATTTGGAGGATGTGGTAGTGGAAAAAGAGAATCAGTGCCGGTTTGAGGAAGTCAAGAAGAAAATCATCGGTATGGACAGGCAACGGCTGGGAATCGGTACTTACAGCGAAAAGACGGTTCATGCAATCTTTAAGAATTATTATGAGCCGGATGAGGATAAGCAGGAGATTCCTGTAGACCGTTATGTGGCGGATATCTTTACCGGCGGGGAGATCATAGAGATTCAGACCAGACAATTTAATCGGATGAGGGACAAGCTGGCAGCTTTTCTTCCACTGTATCCGGTGACTATCGTGTATCCCATTCCCCGACAGAAATGGCTGATCTGGATAGATGAGGAAAGTGGAGAGCCTGGCAATAAGCGTAAGTCTCCTAAGAAAGGCAATGCTTATCAGGCTTTTATTGAACTTTACAAAATAAAAATGTTTTTGAAGGATCCAAACCTGAGGTTGAAGCTGGTACTGGTTGATATGGAAGAGTATCGACTGTTGAACGGCTGGAGCAGGGACCGAAAGAAAGGGTCTACCAGATATGATAGAATTCCTACTGACCTTGTGGGAGAGGTGGATCTGGAGCGAGTGGAGGATTATATGCAGTTCGTACCGGCGCAGTTGGAGGGGGAATTTACAGTGAAGGACTTTGCCAAGGAGGCACACATTCCGGCTAAGCTGGCGCAGACAGTTGTGAATATTTTGTATCATGTTGAAATTCTGGAAAGGGTGGGGAAGCAGGGGAATGCTTATGTGTATACAATATCTCCAGATAAAAGTATACTATAGTATGGGTAAAAACGAAGCAATTTTTTATAATTCTATCAATTGTTTTTTAAAGTAAATTATGATAAACTTACTTTTGTAACAAAATATAGATACATTATAGGTGTCGGATGAAAGCCTTTTAGCTTTGATCCGGTGAAAAGGGAAGCAGGTGCAAGACCTGCGCGATCTCGTCGCTGTAAGGGAGAAGTCCTGTTTGAAGCAGGCCACTGGGAGAACCCGGGAAGGCATAACAGGATGATGAGACCCAAGCCAGAAGACCTGCCTGTAGTGGGTACTGTAGGACCACGAGAACTTGGTTAGTACGAAGGAATTGTAGGATCGTGTCGAGGGGCGCGAGATTGCAATTGATGTGACCTTCCGGAAAGTCGATA
>JAZRJO010000308.1:0-8959 GCA_045645825.1 Acetatifactor sp.
CGCTTTTCTGCCTCTGCCTTCTTCTCTGCTTCTGCTGTTTCGCGAGCCTGTGCTTCCTTCTGTGCGATTAGTTGCTGCTGAGCCTTTTGTTTCTCAGTTGCCCTGGCTATCCGCACTTCTTCCATATCTGCCTCTGTGAAACAGAAGGTCCTATCCATACCGCATTTGGCCAACTTGGTCATCTGGGTGTCGCTTAGGCTGTTTGCTCCAAAGTCTGCCAGTTCCATTTTTTCAGAATTGGTTACCGCAGTAACCACACAACCTGCATCCGCAGTCACCGTCTCTTCTGCTTTTGTAGCAGAAATGCTTCCCGCATAGACATATACCATACTGGATCCGGCCTGAGTTGATACAGATGCCACGGCTCCGTCCAAGAGAACCTGAGTCTCTGCGGACAATGCGGATACGCCTGTCATTCCTCTGGCGTCTACCAGGGCATCTCCCTTCAACACTTCCACAGACACCGCTTCTCCAACTGCCTTTATGGCAATTTCAGCGTTGCCGTCCAGATTGATTCTGGTTCTTTCGGCATCACCAATCTGCAGTGTGGATACGTTCTTGGTGTACAGGATATCACCTTCCCGCACCACCGTTCCTTCACTGACTTCATAGGCAATTCCGTTTCTCTCAATCATGGCAATGCCCGTTTTTTCGGTAACTGTCAAAGCTGTTTCTTCGGTGCTGTCATCAAACCAGCCTTTGACACTGCCTACTGCCATGACTCCGCATACTGCCACCAGGATAATAGTGAGCACCATGCATACATTTAAAATAACTCTCTTTTTCATTTACCCTCCTTTTCTTTTCGCATAGATACAAAACGAGATCTATACAAAATGGTATCTATACCAAAGTGCACATTTTCGGAGCTTCACTGCTCCATCATTTTCGATCAATCAGCGTAAAAAAACCGCAATAGGCATAAACATCCCTATCACGGCCACATTCTCGTGATACAGTCGGCACCAACACCTTCCGTCTCGTCTTTTCAACATCATAGGTCTCCTGGCTTATGTAATGTGGGACACTTTCAAATCCCTCGTTTGCTGTCCAGCCTTCTCAGCTTGCGCCAATGACCGACTCTCGTCACGGACAGCATCCTCTTACAAATACAGTACTCTGGCTATGCTCCGGATTCACACCGGATTCCCTCATCCCTGCGTCAGTGCACACAGTACACAGGGACATGGTTAAAATATGATCGATTCTATTCAGTTTTCCTTCCTTATCCGGCTACAGCAAGTCATACCTTCTGCATCCACACTCATCTCTGCCACTACATTAGCTTCCTCCTGAAGCCTCCCATTCAGCCAGTTAAGTTGCTTAATATAGCGGCTCGTCTCCCCCTCATATCCTTCCGCCATAAGACCTCCGATACTGACAACGATCAACTTCTTACAGCGTCCTGCCAAGGTTAAAATATCCTGTAATGTAGCCTCTGCATCCGCACCATGCATAAACATTCCGTTTGCCACCAGATTAGAAGCATCCTCCAGCAGGACTACCGCATCCGGATCCACTTGGATCTCTCCGATGTTCCAGCCTGCTTCTATGGTCTGAAAGCCTTTATTCAGCCGTTGGATACGGTGCTTCTCAATCCTTTTGCGGTTGTCCTCATTCTGGGGGATCATGGTTGCCAGATAGATAAGCTTATCTCCACTGGCAACTGCCACTTCTTCCGCATATTTACTTTTTCCGCTATTGTTTGGCCCTAAAATCAGTTGGATTTCCATTTCTCATACGCCTCCACCTGTATCTCCTCAAAGGTTGCCGCATTCCGGTACACTGCCACCGCCAGATCCAGAAGGGGCATCAGTGCTACTGCACCAGTTCCTTCTCCCAGTCGCATATCCCCGTGCAGCATTGGGTCAAAGCTCAGTGCCTTCATTAACATTTGTCCTGCCGGTTCTGCGCTGACATGGGAAGGAAGAAGATACCCTATAACTGCCGGACACAATCTTACCGCGCATAATGCTGCCACACCGGAGATAAATCCATCCATGATCACAGGCACATGATACAGCGCCCCTCCTAAGAATGCACCAGTCATGGCCGCAATATCAAATCCTCCCACTTTAGATATGACATCAATCACATCTTCCTTATCCGGCTGATTTACCTGTATTGCCTGCGCGATTGCCCGCTGCTTCCGAAGCAGTCCTGCATCGCTCAATCCGGAACCTCTCCCTGTCACTTCTGCCACAGGCTTTTCCAGAAGCACCGATAATATAGCACTGGATGTGGTGGTATTACCAATCCCTGCTTCCCCGGTTGCAATCAGACAGTATCCTTCTTTCACTCTCTGTCCTACCAGGCCGATGCCGGCACTGATTGCTTTTATTGCTTCCTCTCGGCTCATGGCAGGCCCCTGGGTAATATCGTTGGTTCCTTTTTTAATAGAATAATCCAATAATCCATCTACCCGATTCACCATTCCCATATTTATTGGGAATACATCGGCACCACAGGCTTTTGCCATGACACTGACACTAGTGGTTCCCCGCACCAGGGAACTGGCGATTGCGGTAGTCACATCATGGGTACTCTGGGCTACGCCCTGTGCCAACACCCCATTATCTGCACAAAATACCAGTACGCATTTTTTACGGATATCCACCTCTACGGTATCCGATGCCGCCGCGATCCGTTCTATCAGATTCTCCAGCTTGCCAAGACTCCCTACCGGCTTGGCGATTTTGTCAAACCTTTTCTCGCAAGTCTCAAAGACAGCCTGATTGACCGGTGTTATGTTTGATATTATTTCTTTCAGATTCATACTTTTTTGGTCCTGTTCTGTTTGCTGCATCACTTCCATTCCAAGAGCTTTCCTCTGGGCAGTCAGATATTCCCGGTGCTGTTTACTATCTGTGGTTATAAATTCAAATGTCAGATATTCCGGTGCGATCCGTCTGATCAGTTGATCCACACCTTCACAGGTAAACGGCAGATGCTGATCCACCTTAAAAGCATGCCAGAACATTTTCCCATACCGCTCCTGATAGGTATCCCCCAGTTTGGGCGGATCGTTTATGGTCTTTTCACAATATTCCCCCGTCAGTGACTGATTCAAGTGTACTCCCCGGATATATCTGCAAAGTTCCCCATGGTCATCCAAAAGGCTGTGGATATACTGCAGACCTTCCTCCTGTGTCCGGATTGCTGTATTGGTATGCAGTAGATGTCCTGTATCCAGCATAATTCCCTTATTGGGATACTCTATGCCCTCCAGAAGCCGCTTTGTCATCGCGGGTCTGGTAAAGGTTAGTCCCGGCTGCCAGAGATTTTCCACCAAAAAGACCAATTTGCCGTCCTCATCCTTTAGAAGTTCATTCAACAATTCTATGGTTGCATCGATCACTTCCTCATCCGTATGCTGATATTTCCAGGTAAAGGTCTCCTCAATAGTTGCCTGGGACACATGGAACACCACATACTCTGCATGATAATGATGTGCCCATGCCAAATCCTGACGAAAACGGTCTAAAAGTACACTTCTGTCCTTCCCCCCATACATCCTCTCCCAGGTCTCTCTGGAATCAAATTCCTTAATTAAAGCATCCTCATTTCCTCTCCAGAAATCAAGCCAATAGGGAAAATACCCCATATGTAATCCAATGACACGCTCCTTTGGGATCAGCCCCCGGCCGTCCTCTTCAAACTGCATCAGCTCCACACCGTCAAATCCCTGCATTAATTTCAAAAGATCCTCCCGGCTTAAAAAGCGGTCCATATCATCTGAACTTGTAGTTAAATTAAACATTGTTTTCATTTTCTGCACCATCACACACAAGCAGCCGATATCCCTCTTGGGTAATCCCATAACCACTTCCCGGAACCGGCTGCCACTGATATCGGTTCTTCTCTTCCTCCGGGAATAAGTGGTTCATCAGTGCTGCAATGACACCACCATGGGTAATCAGAACTGTGTCTTCCTGTTTCTTTTGTAACTCCTTCAGTCCCTCCAGCACTCGCTGAAGCATCTGTTCGCCGCTTTCGCCTCCGGGTGGGATATTTTTCTCATTGTCTCCGCTGATCCATGCCTGATAATCCGGCTGATCCTTTATTTCCTCGTATCCCTTCCCCTCAAACACGCCAAAATCAACTTCCCGGAAACGTCTGTCTATCCTATGAGGCACATCCCCGAACAGCTGATACAACGTCTGCTCTGTCCGAAGCATCCCGCTGGTAACAAACCGACAACCTGCCGGTATATCATAATGAAGCTGCTGCAATTCTGCTATGCCTTTTTCTGAAAGGGGAAGATCAGTGGAACCACAGTATAAATGCGTTTCATTTGCCATCGTCTTTCCATGACGGATCAAATACAGTTTCATAGCTCCCCCTTACAGCAGTGCATACACAGCCACTGCACACAACTCACTGATGGTCAGGCAATAGCCGGAGATGTCTCCGTTCATTCCCTTCAGCGAATGATAACTGCGATACAATGCAGCTCCATATCCGAGCAGTTCTCCCACAAGCACGCAGCCATACTTTCCCCAGAAAATAAAACCTGCTGACACGCACAATATTGCTGCCAATGCAAGCACTACTTTATGCCATTTTGGTGTACCACTCTGCCCATTGGCATACTGGCTGCTTTCCATAGGCTTCAACTGCAATACTGCCAATGCAGAACAACAACGACTAACCACCGGTACCAGTATCAGACATCTTCCATCTGCTACATCAGGTACAGAAGAAAACAGAGCAAACCCGGCCAGCAATAGAAACACACACCAAATCACTGCAAAGGAACCTACATGAGAATCTTTCAAAATATTCCTACGCCCCTCCAGATCACGCCAGGAACAAATGGCATCTGTCGCATCCAAAAATCCGTCCAGATGAATAAATCCTGTCAGCAGATAAGGCACTGCACACATGACCAAACCACTGACCAACACCGGTGCGCCTATATAGCCAAGGATCCAATCTGCCAGCACCCATAATAAACCAATCTCCAAACCTACCACCGGCAAAAACAACAGCATTTTGTTTCTCGTTTCTTCTTTCCACGTATGGCAGGGAAAGGGCAGCGCACAAAACATCGATTGTGTCATAACAAATGCAATCCCATAATCCTTCATTGAAAAATCTCCTTTTTAACAGTTACGGAATCCTTTTCCAAGTATATCACTGGAATTGGTGATCACAGTAAATGCATGAGCGTCAGTTTCCTGAATAAAGTGTTTCAACATCACCGCCTGCCCTCTGTTTAGGACTGTAATGATCATCTTGCGGTCTGTTCCGGTAAAAGCCCCGGAGCAGACAGACACTGTAGCACCTCTGTGTAACTCCTGATTGATAAATTTACAAATCTCTTCATCCTTATCAGTGATGATGGTAAAACACTTACTCAGATTGATTCCATCGATCACATTGTCTACTACAAATGCCTTCATCACCAGCCCTAATATGGAAAACATTCCGGTCTCTATGTCAAACACCCACAAGCTGGCTGCAGCAAGCACAATATCCGAACACAAAAGCGCCTTTCCGATATCCAGATTTGTATATTTCTTTAAGATCATTGCAACAATATCGGTGCCGCCGGCGCTGGCTCTTTCGTTAAATATCATTGCACTGCCAACGGCCGTCAGGGCAATGGCGAAAATAAGTTCCAACAGCTTCTGCTCTGTCAATGGGGATTTTAAGGGTATCACCACCTCAAATACTCTGGTACAAACGGACAGAAGCACACTGCTGTACACTGTTTTGACGGCAAAGCTTTTGCCAAATACAAGCAGTCCTATTATAAGCAATAACACATTAAAGATCATCATGTACTGTCCTGCTGTCAAGCCCGGAAACAGTGCTGTCAGAATCATAGACAATCCACTGACACCGCCTGTGGAAAAATGATTGGGGAATTTAAAGAAATATATTCCCACAGCCATAATGACTGTTCCCACTGTAATAATAAGATAAGAGCTAATTACATTTCCTTTACTTTTCATTCCTCTTCTCCTGAAGCTTTCCATAGTTTCCTCTATTTGTTCATCCACTCCGGCACGCAAAAGACACAGAAAAAGTTTTTGTACACAAAAAAAGCAGGGATAACATCCACTGCCGGCAAAAAATACAAGGAACATCACAAAAACAATACACTGTAATGTTAATCTGCATTTTACTCTCCCACCGAAAGTGATTGCAAAGCAAATCAGCAGGTCTCCTGACTTGACATCTACCGGCCTGCCCACCTTCCCGGAATTCCTTCCAGTGGTATCTTTGAGCATCCGTCCGTCTTACAGTAGCGGGGGCTGTCACGGATTTACACCGTATTCCCTTTTCAAACTTCGGAACTTATGAACCAAAATTACTGATATGCTATGTGACTTTATTTGATTATGTAAGCATTATACAATATTTGTAACTGTTTGTAAATAACAAAGTCAGAAAATGGACAAGGTTACTATCCTCGCCCATTACAAATACTCAATCATTACTTTTTCAATTCTGCTTGTATATATGACACAACTGCCGCATTTTTTCCATTAAACTCAATCACATTAAGATCTTCATTAAATTTAATTGAAACAAGGGGCGACCTCAAAAGTGTGTCAATTGTTGACTGTTTAAAGTTTTTTGGAATCATACCAAGGTAATATCCCTTTTCTTCTTCTGTCAAAACATTTTCAATGGTATCATTACTTACCCAGCCGGCAGGATTAATTGGATTTTCAACTCCATTTTTATCTATGTAAGTGTTTTTTCGCTCTCCATATAATTCTTCTAACCTTGCCAGTAATGTTTTTTCATTTTCTTCTTCAAATTGAACTATGACATTAACCAATCCGGCAGTATTTCCAACACCATTCGTATCAAAATTCAATGCAATGTCACCAATGGGTATTCCTAAATATTCTCCATTTTCCAACCTAATTATTTTTCTGTTTCCATTTTCTTGGAGAATATCCGCCTTTTGGAATGGTTCTCTTTTCTGTACTGTCTCCCAATCAATTCCCCTTTGTAACTATCTCCTTCCGTCCATATTCTTATGTACCAATATTCCAATACGTTTTCGTCACTCCCATGCACACATCCACGCCTGCAAGCACCATGACAAGCAATGCCATGACGAACAACAGTACAATGGCCGCCTTGTCATACACGATTCTGCTTTTGAATACATTTGACAAAAGCAGTTCAATTCCCATGCCGATCAATATCAGGGGCCATAGACCCAGAATGGTCTCATAGTCCATGACATCAAGCACGTTGTGAAGCAGTAACATTACGCCAAAGCCTACCATGCAGAATCCGGAAGTAAATGCTCCTACCCTGTGGGTTCTGACAATTACAGAACTATTTTCCTTCTCCATTGAGTTCCTCCTTCTTGCCGGCGATCAGCTTCAAGCCTACGATGATGATAACAACAGATACCAGAATCTGCGGAACTTCATCAACCAGCATAGAGGCTGCCGGCCACATGTAATCAGGAATCAGATAATAGATCCAGCGTGAGATCGTGTGCCACAGCTGGGTAATACCATATACGATCAACACGATAGCACCCCATTTTCGCAAAGATGGGTTGGTAATCTTAATCTCATTTCCCTCAATAAAAGCCGACCATATATACTCATCGGTAAGCGCCTGAAACTCCTCTTCCCCGCAGGCCGCCAGATTTCTGGCATGAAAGAAACTGTAAAACCAGACCAGCACGGCAAACAAAATGAAAACATCGCTCACACGAAGTATGGAGGGAACCACAAAGCACAAAATAAAAATTGCCATCAGGCTGATGCCTTTTTTCATAAATCCCATGTACATCTCTGCCGCCCCCGGAATCAGGGAACAAATCAATGTTGTAAATTTTCCTCTTTTTTGTCTCATAAAGACCTCCTTTTATTCTCTGAATAAATTGAATTTACTGTTATCTGCAAAAATATTTACCCCTCCCAACAGGGTGTTTAGTATCCCGCTGTCGTTCAAAGCCTCTTCTTTCGTTGCATAGCGGCTTTGCCTCACCTCTTCATGAGGTCTGTGTTGCTGCGAGCTTTCAAATCCGGGCAGCAAAAAAATCACCAAAACAGCTGCTGCAACTGTGGTCAATACCCGGAACCTGTATCGCTTAAATGCAATGATATTTTCTTCTCCTAAGGTTCCCAGAATCTGTTCCTTTAGATCCGGAGGGGCCGGAAGCAGTTCTTTTTGTTCCACCATATGGATCAGGTCTTCCAGTTCTGTATCTTTCAAATATTCCACGTCTTTCTTCATTCCCGCAACAACTCCTTTCTGTAAGATTTCTTCAGCATCTCTCTGGCCCGATAGATATGGGTCTTAACCGTGTTTATACCGGTCCCGGACTCTTGTGCAATCTCTTTTGCACATTTCCCCTCCAGGAAATGTGCTATGGCTACTTCCCCATAGGGCGGGGGCAAGGCATTACAACAGCAACGCAATTCTTCCAGGATTTCACTGTTTAGCACTTGCCGTAGCGGTTCTTCTTTCTCCGGAAGCTTCAGGGTATGTATTTCCTCTTCCCCCGTTGGTATGACCCTTCTGGCGGCTGAGCGGCAGTAATCAATACATTTATTGCCGGCGATTCTGCATAACCATGCTTTCTCCGCCTCTATGGAGCATTGATCCAGCTGTTTATATGCCGCCAGGAACGTTTCCTGGGTCAGATCCTCTGCCACAAAATAATCACCGGTCAGTTTCAGACAGATAGAGAAAATCAGATTCTGATACTGATCGATAAGTCTTATTAGCGTTTCTTTGGAATTGATTCTCTCCACCTCCCTCCTGCTTTCAAATAATATAACGAATCATGTACTGATAAAGATTCAAACATTTTAAAAAATATGCAGCTAGTTGAATGCAAAACTAACTTCTGGTTTGTAAACTCCCGTTTGCTTTTGCATGACTAACTTCTGGTTCCCTGTTTTTCTTCCACTTTCCGGCTTGTTTTCTGTATCATTTTATTTTATAATTATAAAAAATGAATGGATTT
>JAZRJO010000309.1:0-2147 GCA_045645825.1 Acetatifactor sp.
CTCCCATAGGCGTCATGGACATCTCCGCGCCCAGTGTGAAAAACATCATCCCCACCATGACCATCGCCGCTCCTACAAGGAAACACAGCAGAATGCTGGGTGTAATGGGTGCTATGGTAAAACTGAGTGCAAGCACGATCGCCATGACCGGAAGCACTGCCTTTAAGGCTTCTTCAAATTTACTCTTTAATTTCGGGTTCCAAAGTTTCAAGTAATCACCTCTAAAAATCATCTTTTTTTATCATATCACATCCAACTTTAAAAGCATAGCATAATTCTAAAAATTGTTCCAGCCATTTTCTAATAGCCGGAACAATCTTAACATTTTCTTAACGCCAAATAATTATCCTTAATCAACCACTTTCTCAAAAAACAGAACAACCTTGAAAAAATCGCCATCCACCGTAAGTTCCAATCGCCCACCCTGTAACTGGGTCAGGCTCTGGGTAATAGACAGTCCCAGACCATTGCCTTCCGTATGTCTGGATTTATCCCCTCTGACGAATCGCTCCTTCAGATCCTCCGCCGAAACATCCAGCGGATATCTGGAAATATTCTTAAAAGCAATGGCTGCCACATCCCCCTGGTCCTCTACCGTCAGATAGACCCTGGTCCCCCGCATGGCATATTTACAGATGTTGTTCAACAGATTATCAAACACTCTCCACAGAAGCTTACCATCCGCCATGATCCTTACCGGCTGCTCGGGCTGTCTGGCAATGAGCTCCAGTCCAAGTTCAGACAGACGTTGCTCGTATTCCCCCATAGTCTGGGTCAGCAATACCCCTACTTCACAGGGCATCATGTTCACTTCAATATTGCCGGTGGAAGCCTTGGAAGCCTCCATCAGATCCTCGATCAGCTTCTTCAAACGGGCAGACTGTCGCTTCAGCACTTCTGCATACTCCGTAATCTTTCCATTCTCTGTAGGCTCCTCAACGATCAGATCTGCATAATTAATGATAGAGGTCAGTGGTGTCTTAATGTCATGGGATACATTGGTGATCAGCTCTGTTTTCAGGCGTTCACTCTTCATGCGCTCTTCTACCACCACATTCAGTCCCTGGGCGATACTGTTTAAATTGTCTCCCTGTTCCTTAAAGCTGCCTATCAGATACTTGGTATCCACTTTCGCCGACAGATTCCCCTCAACCAGTGCCTCACTGCCCTTTAACAGCTTATGAATCGCCAGCGCCACATATAGCACCAGCGGAATCACCAACACTTTTTCTATCAGCCACAGAAGCACAATATCACTATAATCTCCACCCCATACCGCCAGAAGCAGAATCTCTATGATAAAAAAACCAATGAGTCCGATGCCTGCTGTCAACAGACCTGGCAGGTTGTGAAGTACTGCCGTCACAGCCTTGACACAGAAACGTACCCCCTGCACGACCAGTTGCAACACTTTGCAAACCACCATATTTTTCCACCAGACACCTGCATTACTCTGAATGGCCCAGATCAGGAAATAACCGATGACCACACACAGACTTAAGATTCCCAAGAGCACTACCAAGATCACAGAAGCCAGATCGCCATAATACCAGGAATCTGCCACAGTCATGAAGATGCCGCCTAACGCCACCACTCCCACTGTCAAAATATCAAAAGGAATTGCCGCAAGTCCTTTTACTTCCACCGTTTCCTTTCCATACACCCGCCCTGCACTGCACAATTGAAAGATAAAACTCAAAATACACAAAATCGCACTGAGCACACCTACCGTGATCACACTGAAACGATTGTTGTAACACCAGATCCAAAATTCATATCCCTGCCCCTGCTTTGGAACATAGGGAAGTTGCGCAAAAGGCGTGGTATAAAATCCCGTTTCTGCCATCCACACAATCCCCACCACACAGACCACACTACAGCAAAAACTCAGCACCGTCACAAAAAAAGCCAGTACCTTCAGAACAAACCGCTCTGTTATTTTCTTTTTCCTCATCCTCTCGGTCCTTTCTCCATCTTATAACCCTGTCCCCAGACGACCTTCAGATATCTTGGGTCTGCGGGATTGATCTCGATTTTTTCTCGTAGGTGCCGGATGTGTACGGCAACGGTGTTCTCCGGATTGTAAGCCGGCTCGTTCCACACCGTTTCGTAGATCTGTTCCATGGAATACACTCTGCCGGCATTCT
>JAZRJO010000310.1:0-5946 GCA_045645825.1 Acetatifactor sp.
TTTGATAACCCTCAGCTATTTCCTTGGCAATGGGGTTGGCCATGACGATGGCTACGGTGTTGTTGGCAGTGGCAATGTCCATGGCTCCTACCAAGAGGCCCATGCCAAGCTTACCGCCCTTAGTGCCTTTAAATACCTTCTTGATCAACTGCAAAAGCGCAGCAAACCCGCCGTACTCCTCAATTAAGGCACAGATCGCCGATACCAGGATGGCTACTATGGCAGTCTCAAACATTCCGGACACACCAGTGCCCATATTGTAAAGCATGTCCGCTGCCAGAGTAGCGCCTGTGGCAAGCATGATCACCGAACCACACATAATACCGATCAACAACACCACAAACACATTGATGCCGATGATCCCACCGGCAAGCACCACCAGATAAGGAATGATCTGCACCAGATTATAATCCATGATCACTGCTTCTCCCACATCAGACCCCAGCGACTTTACTATGATAATGATCATGGTGGCAATGGCTGCAGGCAATGCAATGCCGAAGTTCTCTCTGAACTTATCCTTCATGTCACAGCCTTGTCCGTTACATGCCGCTATCGTCGTGTCGGATATAAAGGACAGATTGTCACCAAACATGGAGCCACCCACAACTGCACCCACACAAAATGCCATATCAAAACCTGAACTGTTTGCCACTGCCACTGCAATAGGTGTGATCAGTGTGATGGTTCCCACAGAAGTACCCATAGCAAGAGACACAAAGGCACTTACCACAAATAATACCAACACCGCAAACCTGGCAGGAATAAAGGAAAGCACAAAATACGCTACACTTTCCGCACTGCTTCTTCCTACCACACCTACAAAAATGCCCGCTGCCATGAAAATAAGCACCATGGTGATAATATTCTTGTCACCTACACCTTTTGCCATGATTCCCAGCTTCTCATCAAAACTTAGCTTAGGATTCTGGATACACGCCACCAAAAGCGCCACCAAGAATACTACTACGATCGGAATCTTATAAAATCCCATATGAATCTTTAACACATACTCAAACACAATACCAACACCAAGATACAACACCAAAAATACTCCTATAGGGAGTAATGCTTTATAATTTGCTTTTTTCATAGGTACCTCCAAATTCTGATGTGAACTGCACTACCTCACTATTATATGTATAAAAAGAACGAAATGCAATAAAAAAGAACAAATACATTTTATATTCGTTCTTTTTTTAATTCTTTTACTCTTTAATAATTGTGGTTTTTACAAATACTTCCGCAGATCTTTACAAAGTTGCTCCTCAATGGATACCAGCCTCTCACAGATCCCCTTTGAGGTCTCATCCGCATTTTTATACTGATTCAGGTATCTGTTGAGCGACTTTACACCCATATTACAGCCGTCGGTGATCAAGTCAGCCACTACCGCGTCGCTGCCATCCATACTCATCTTCATATTGGTCTTCATCCACGACATGCCCTTTGCAATGGGGTTAGGATCCTTTTCATCCGTGTCATGCTGATTTAACAAAGAGTGAATCTCATTCCCCAGCTTCGAATGATGATCTTTACTCTCATGGAGCAACTGCTTCATTTCTTCGTCCTTCACATTATTTATGACTTCATCAATGGACGTCACGGCCATCTTTGAGCCCGCATCGCATTCCCGCAGGAGTTTTTCTGTATCTGAATATTCCATGGTTGCCATCCTTTCTTTTTTTCTTAGTATGGCAAAAATTTACGAGAATATTCATTCGCTGAAACTGAAAATAGTTACCACTTACTCCTCAGGTACTTCCTTCAAAATCCCCACTAACACATATCTTGCATCATCATAATCATAAGTACAGGTAGAGAAGGTGATGAGCCTGTCCTGCGGTGAAATGGTGGCATTGGTCTTAAAATTCGATTTTCTCATGATTGCATCCACCAGCTCGTTTTTAGCCTCCTGTGTCTGCGGTATGGAATAAATCACAGAAGAGGTATCTGTTACAAATCCCGAAATCAGTTCAATTCTATAGTCTCCGTTGGGTGTCAACAAATACCACACCGGATGTTCATCATAATACTCCTGATCCCGATAATCTGTAAGAGTACCAAACATGGTGTTATTTTTCATATTGTGTCCGTAGACCAAGGTATTCCAGTCCGAGAAATCTTCCCGATTGATGCATTCTATAAATAAGGTTCCGGCACGATTATAAGTACCATTCAGAAGCCTGTATAAATAATAATCGTTATCCGCAGCCTGAGCTACAGGATAATTGATCAAAGTGTCTTCACAATACAGCCAGGCTTTCACATCTTCATTATTCAAACGCAGACGATCAAAATCTACCGTTATGGGCACACCTTCTTCTACCGATTTTTCCGGCTCCGCTTCCGTTTCCGAAGAATCCAGTTCCACAGTCTCCTTGGGAACAATTAACGTATCCGGTTCTTTAGACGGTTCCTTGATCACTACCACTTGTTCCGTTATCTCATCTAATAACTTCCAGTTGTCGAAGCTTTCTTTTAGATATGCTGCAATCTGGTATACAGAATACAGAAGAATCACCACTAATAAAATCATTATCATTATATAAGCTGCTTTTTGCGCTGTTTTTGGTGGTGCTATTGTATCATCTTCCATTCTTTCTTCTTCCAGTCTTTCTTCATCCATCATGCTCTCCGCCTCCTTTTTCGTTGTATTGACTATACCACATTTCGGAAAAGAAAACAATAGGGCTGAAGGTCTTTGACCTTCAGCCCATAGCATTATTGTCTTTCACAGCAAAACTGTTCTCAACAACATTCCTCTTAATTTAGTTACACTCAGCCTGAAGGGGACCAGCCAGGTCTTTCAGGAAGAAGAGTCTTCCGGGAATGGTAGGGATATAAGAAGAGGTAATCCAAGGATTCTTGCCGTGACGAAGGGTCATCCACAAGGACATTCCCTGCCACTGCATACCACGTCCCAGAGTACCGTCTGCACCGCCGATGGCATAATCAGCCTGCAAGAACAAGCCGGGGCCAATGGTGTTAGCACGACAAGGTACCAATGTGGTGCGAGACTTGAAGCTTGTGTAAGCATTCTGCTCTACTGTAAGAGGATGGATCTTGGCAGCGATTCTGTACGGCTGCTTCTCCCATTCTTCTGCTGTCTCGTATTCTCCTGCAAACTGAGGCTCCCAGAATGCGATGTGGCACATTCTGCCGATACCGTATACCAATACCAGCTTAGCGCCTTCTGCCTTCAAAGCTGCAACCTTCTCGGGATATGTAGGAAGATTTTCCTTGGTTGCAAAATTACGCTGCTCTGCAGGAATGGTCAGCTCTCCCAAAGGATTGAACAGAGCCTGCTCCATAGCATACTGGAATGCGCCGGTGTTATCAGGTGCCAGGGTGTTACCCTCCCTGTCAGCCCACTCGTCCATGTTGAAGGTGTATACATGCTTACAGTCGATATTCCATGCTTTGATGAAATAAACCACCCAGTTGTACATACCCATAGGACCTACGGGAAGAATGAAAGCGATCTTCTCTCCACGCTCTTTTGCTAACTTGATCTGCATTGCGATCTCATGTCCCATGTACACTTCGAATTCACCCAGTTCATTACACTGAATAGGGTTAAATTCAGGATTCCAGAAATCCTGACGCTCCGTGATCTTGTCAGGAGCATCGATACAAGCATCGATTTTGTCAAAGTCCCATCCTGCAGGATAGAAACCTTCTAATGCTGAACCTTTTACTGTTGAGTTAAAATTCATAGTTTGTTCCTCTCTTTCTATTATTTTCAGCCCGGTCCGGACACCAAAATCCGATATGGGCTAATTTTCCTGTTACGGCAGCAAACGCTTTGTGGTTCCTTTTAAATATACCTGACACTGTTTGAAGCCCTCTGCATACTCAGCACCGCACTGATACCCTCTGTAACGGCTACAAGTCTTCACCATATCAGGGAAATCGATATGATCATGGTCAGGCATCCATACAATCTGTGATTCATGACAATTGAGCATTTCCAACTTCTTATCAATATAATCTGACACATCCACAAACTCTGTAGGATTGAAATTTACACCTGCCAAAGTATCCATATAATATACCGGGGTCAGTTTTGCACGGGTATTTACCTCCGTCTTGTACGCAGGAACCGTGGCGGTAAAACATGCATCAAACACCAGTCTGGCTACAGCCGTGTGATCCGGCATGTAATCATCCGGATCGTGAGTGATGATAAAGTCAGGATTCACCTGCCTGATCACATTCACCACCTTATCTCTTGCCTCCTGATTGTTATCATAGATCTTCAGATCTTCGAAACCGCCCCAGATCACCTTATCAAATCCGGCTACGTCTTCTCCGCTCTTTCTTGCCTCTTCGATACGCATAGGAGCAAGCTCCTCGGGCGGAATTACCTCGTGGCCCATGTTACCGTTGGACAAGTGACATACTACTACTTTGTCGCCACGCTCTTTACACTTTAAAAGTGTACCGGCACAGGCGATCTCCATATCATCAGGGTGACAGGAAATGACTAATACTGTGTACATTTTATATTCTCCTTTCATTTGAAGGGTTGGAACGAATATTTTAAGGATTGGGGCAGTTTCCACTTTGCCCCGCCATTATGTACATAACTAAACCAGTTATAAATATTTTATCACCAAAAAGCTGTACATGGAGTGTAAAATCAGCTATAATTATTATAAAATCAGACAGTAAGATAGTGGCGCAAAAGATGATTTTACACCTATTAATTGATCAACAGTAAACGGTAAATAACTAGCACGGTACGAGTTTTTACCATTTACGATTACTTTTAACTTAGAATTCCCCCACACTCCATACAGCCTCTCTGCCTTGACTAAAAAAACAGCGTAGCAGTCATTAAAACTGCTACGCTTAAAAAGTCTAACTTTTTGACGGACAACTTAAATTACTTATCTACCCAAGAGGAATTCTTATATCATTGAAAATTTGTCCACTCTATGAACTATTTTTAGTACGCCGGAATGTACAGATACCTGTCACCCCAAGAACCTGAACAGTTAACTCCTTCTGTCCTCCAACTGCTAGCAACTACATACGATGTTGCATCAGTTGTATTCAACGGAATTGTTAACCAATTGGACGCTGCAGTAACTGTTTGGTTATGCCATGGACCATTCTGACTATAGTATGGCCATGTGGAAGTTGATGCAATCTGTACATCACCAGTAACTGCTACAGCTACACCGTTTTGCCAGAAGCTACAGAAGTAATACTGGTTATATCCAAATGCAGCTTTTGTAATGGTTTGATTCCAGACAATTCGTACCTGTACACTATCAGCTGTTCTATTTTGGTACTCAGCATAAGCAGAAAAAGTTATTCCTGTACCAGGATTACCTTGCCACCATGTACCACTTTGCAGCAACTGACTCGTTGTAACCCCGTTAGGAGTATACACAAATGTAATAGTCTTTGCAGATGTAGAATCCCACGCAACGCTTTGGGCAACTGGAGATACATAACCCCGTCCGGTAAAGTCTACCGGTGTAATCGTGTTAACTGTACCATACTCATAAGTAGCTGTCGATGTCCCTAATGTAGTTCCGTTACTGGACATATAAACAACATTATAAGTATAACTATTTAACGATGCTGTTGCATATATTTGGTCAGATGTCACATCGCCTGCTACAATAATGGAGGTAGCTCCATTTGCGTTGATGGAATAACCTGTACTTGCAGTATAGGTTAAGATACTGCTTATCTGCAAAAGCTCGCTCCACTCTTCTGATGATATCTTCCATACTATTTTCACGCATCCGCTCATCATCAAAAATCAATAGCTTTATGTACTTCGATAATCTGACAGAATCTATATCACTTATTAAATAATATATATCATAAATATCCTTGTATCTTTTATCATTAACTCCAAAGATCAATAGTGCCCTTAGCTTTTCTGTAACCGACTGCTCTTTCGAATTTTTCAAAAGACTAACT
>JAZRJO010000311.1:0-5045 GCA_045645825.1 Acetatifactor sp.
TGCTAAGCTCATCTTATATCGTCCTCTCTTATGTGGTATTTTAATACCTTTCAATCTTATCACAAATTGCGTGAATCTGGTCTGTAAACTTTGCCATATCTTTGTTGGCCAGACCGTCATTTCTTTGAATAATTGCAAGCAATCTCTGCCCAGCTGCAAGAAATCTTGCATAAACACCGGAAGCAGGTTTCGTTTTCTTCTTCAAAAGAATGGGTTCTGCCTCGTATTCCAGTTTGCCACTGATCAGGTTAAACTGCGTGCCGCTATAAGGTGCATAAGCCGAAAGGCCATATTCAACCTTCAGGCATTCTGCAAAGGATAAGCATACACTGTCTTCCCCGTGTACCACAAAGACCTTTCTGGGCTTTTCTTCAAATCCGGTGATCCATTCGATCAAGCCATCCTTATCTGCATGACCGCTTAAGCCTGTTAACTGCCTGATCTTGGCCCGCACTTCAATAGGCTCGCCAAACAGCTTTACTTCTTCTGCCCCTTCTACAATAGTTCTTCCCAAGGTTCCCACAGACTGATATCCCACAAACAGTATCGTACATTCCGGTCTCCAAAGATTATGCTTCAAATGATGCCTGATACGGCCGGCCTCACACATACCGGAGGCAGAGATGATCACCTTCGGTGTCTCATCAAAGTTGATCGCCTTAGATTCATCACTGGTAATGGATAGCTTCAAACCGGCAAATCCGATAGGATTGATGTTGGCTTTCACAAGCTCCATGGCTTCCTCATCAAAGCACTCCCATCTATTTTCCTTAAAAATACCGGTGGCCTCCACAGCCATAGGACTGTCTACATATACAGGGAAATCTTCATGTCCCTTCACCAGCTTCTCCACCTTGATCTTTCGCAGGAAATACAGAAGCTCCTGGGTTCTTCCCACCGCAAAAGAAGGGATCACCACATTACCACCCTTATCAAAGGTCTCCTGCAGGATACCGGAAAGCTCCTGCACGTAGTCTCCCTTACTCTGGGGATGATATCTGTCACCATAGGTGGACTCCATCACCACATAGTCTGCCTCTTTAGTAGGCTTGGGATCCCTCAAAAGCGGCTGATTCTTATTACCGATATCCCCGGAAAAAACAATTTTCCTAGTGGTACCATTCTCGGTCAACCACACTTCAATACTGGCAGAACCAAGCAAATGGCCGATATCCGTAAAACGAATCTTTACCCCATCACACACCTCTACCATATCCCCATAACCACAGGAAACAATGCGTTTGATAATTCCTTCTGCATCCTCCATGGTAAATAAGGGTTCATGAGGTTCCACATTGGAACTTCTCTTGGCCTTGCGATTCTTCCACTCTGCCTCCATGGTCTGGATATGAGCACAGTCACGAAGCATGATCCCGCACAGATCAGCGGAAGCTTCTGTAGTAAATACCTGTC
Source organism: Acetatifactor sp. (assembly GCA_045645825.1). GTDB lineage: Bacteria > Bacillota > Clostridia > Lachnospirales > Lachnospiraceae > Acetatifactor. Next base: position 1,414 of record JAZRJO010000311.1, read on the forward strand.
CTCTGAAGCCTTTTGCATACAAAAGCGGGAGCATCCCTGAATGGTCTACGTGTGCATGGGTCAAAAAAACATAATCTACCAGGGCCTCATCCACCGGAAGAGGCGCGTTCTCAAAGGTATTGATTCCCTGCTCCATGCCATAGTCTATCAGGATATTCTTCCCGTTTACCTCAAGATAATGACAACTTCCTGTCACTTCATGTGCTGCTCCCACAAATATGATTTTCATACACATACCCCTTTCTGTCTTTTACTTTAGTCTATTCGGCACCTTACAAAATGAGCTTTTCTCTTACCTCTATTTTAGTATGACTTGGCTTTAGATGCAAGAGGAAATTTATAAATCTATCACCAACAAAACCTTGCATATTCCCCTAAAATGCTATAAAATGGAATCAGTAACTTAATCTCCAAAAGTAATCCTCCCCAACAAAGGAGCCCCCATGAAAGATTTTCACGCCCACCGTTTCCATAGTATCCAGACTCTGCGTGGTCTTGCCGCGCTTATGGTTGTATGCGAGCACATCCGTTTTCTGGCATGTGGCGCTTTTGGCGTGGACATTTTCTTCTGCATCAGCGGCTTTATGATCATGTATACCACCCAACACAACACAGAGGGGTTCTTTCGTAAGAGACTGATCCGTATCGTACCCTTTTATTATGTGATGACACTGGGTGTCTATCTCATGTTGGTACTGTTTCCCTCTTTATTTGAGCAGACTCATGCTTCTTTGTCCCTGCTCGTAAAAAGTCTGTTATTTATTCCTTTTGATATGGGTAATGGGGTGATTCAGCCCATCGTTCGGATTGGATGGACAGTAAATTGTGAAATGTTTTTTTATCTATTATTTGGACTCTCTCTTCGAATCAGTCATAAATATCGGGGATTCATCTGCCTGGGTCTTCTACTTTGCTGTACCGGGCTTGGTGCCTTGCTTTCCGGTGGTAATACCTGGCTTGGTGACAGTCTTATGGCCGGCGCTGCTCAGCTGAGTGGTAGCCTGATAGGCAAAGATACGACCATCCCTTCCCTACTTGCACCGTTTTTTTTGTATGGGAACCCTGTGATGTTGGAATTTGGACTGGGGATTCTGAGTTATTACGTGGTACGGGCACTTTATGAACACACAAAGAATTCAAGTATTCTTTACAGCAAAAGCATCGGAGGCCCTGCCTTAGGACTGTCTCTTCTTTTATTTGCAGGTTTGGTTCTTTCCACAGATCATGTCAATATATTGGGTTATCGCCGGCTGCTGTACTGGGGAATACCGGCCATGCTGATCTTCCTTGGTTTTCTGCTGGCAGGATACTCCCTTAAGATGCCTCGCTTCAGTGTCCGGTTGGGGGATATCAGCTTTTCTTTATATTTGATACATTACTATCCGATCATGTTTCTTGACAGGAAGGTTTTTGATTTTTCTGTGTTGACCTTTTCTTCGGCAATCGGTGCTTCTGCAGGCATTTTGGCAGTCATTGTTCTTGCCTGCGCAACCTGGTATATCATAGAAAACAAACTGACCGGAGCACTTCGCAAGAAGCTCTTTCCGGTCAAATGATTCGTTGCTGCCTTCTGTAATTTTCATGATCAGTCGTCACAAATTGTCTGAAAGTTTCCAAAAAAGAAGTACGATTTACCCTATTGACATTTAGCGGTTCTTATAGTATAGTATTATTTGTCCGATGCAGAACAAATCGGAACAGAATATTGATTATGCACGAGTGGCTCAGTGGTGGAGTATCGCCTTGCCAAGGCGAGGGTCGCGGGTTCGAATCCCCTCTCTTTCTTTTTTTGTACCACAAATACCAAAGCATTTGAGGTTTTTATATTTTATCCGCATACTTAATCCGATAGATTCTCCTTAATGCATCGTTGACTCTCTCCTCTGAAATCACTCCCTCTTTCACAGCTTGCAGAACGCCATTATATGCCTGTGTAAAGTCATCCGGCATCAGGATCATATCACAGCCTGCCTTGAGAGCAGTGATGGCCGCCTGATCTGATTCGTAGTACTTCGAGATGGCCGACATATTCATGGCATCTGAGATCACCACACCCTCAAAGCCTAATCCCTTTCGCAAAATGTCCGTTATGATAATAGAGGACATAGAGCTGGGAGTATTATCACCCACCAGAGAAGGTGCCGCCATGTGACCAACCATGATCATATTGGCTCCGGCATCAATGCCTGCTTGAAATACTGCAAATTCGTTGGCCCAAAATTCTTCTGCACTTCTGTTGCTGACAGCAATTCCATCATGGGTATCCTGCACCGTACTGCCTATTCCCGGAAAATGCTTCAAACAGGATGTAACATCCTGTTCTTCAAGTCCCAACATCATAGACGTAACAAAGGCTGCTACTGAAGCCGCATCCGAGCCATAGGATCTGCTCGCCATAACACTGTTATTCACATTAGCAATATCTGCAACCGGTGCAAAATCCACGTCAAATCCCAAATCTGCCAGATAAGTACCTATCGTACTTCCGGCCAGATATGCATTATTAAAATCACCGGTCCGTCCGATTTTCTGAGCAGAATCCACCTTGGAAGCCAGACCGCTGCCAGCTATCCGGCTGACACTGCCGCCTTCTTCATCCACACAGATAAAAAGCGGATACTTGGAAAAAGTTCTGGTATTATTGATCATTGTCTTAAGTTGATCTTTGGACTGTATGTTTTTGGAAAAATAAACAATACCGCCCACAGCATATTTAGAAAGCGCCTCTCTGGTACCATCGCCTGCCTTTACCGCAGTGGTCACGCCGGTGATCGCTTCCGGCGTCACAATAAAAAGTCCTGCCACTTTATCTTCCAAAGACATCCCTTCAATGGTTGCTTCTACTAACTCATCCAATCTTTCCTCTGGCGTAGGCTCCGGGATTACCTCCGAGAAAGTCTCCATAACAATGGGTTCTTCCGATTGCAGTATATGTTCTAATTTATCTTGACCGGTCTGCGCACCACTTTCCTCCTGCCGCTCAGTATATTCCCTGACTCCCAAGACAACTCCAACAGTTGCAGCTACGATCACCAAAAACAACATCAAAAAGGCCAAGACCTGATTCCTTTGACGCCTTTTTCTCCTGATTTCTCTTTTGTCTATATCAAAACTCTCTCTATATTCCATTTTCTGATGTGAACTCCTCATTCCAAACTTCTGCCAGGCATACCTATTGGCACTTTGCTTCGACATTATACGCATATTTTACCATGCCACAGGGTATTACGCTACTGGAAATATGTAGATTTAAAAAAATTAAGAAATGAAGGCAATGTTAAGAGCGTATCAATTTTTATCAAATCGATACGCTCTTTCAGACTTCGTTATTCAATGGTCTTTTCCTCTCTTTCCTTCTTCCATTTTTACTTTTTTCTTATTTTATCTTTTTCTTATTTTGTCCTTTTCCACATCTTATATATTGTACTCGGTACTGTAACGCCTTTCCTATTACTTATCTGTTCGTCTCGTTACTCTTTATGTGTACTGGACTTTCTTGTGTTTGTTTTTATCCTGATCCTTTCAGATCTTATCTCCTATATTTTGTTTTACGGTAACTATTTATTACTCATCTATATTAAATTAGTAATAAAATGGAAGAATAATGTTTTTCGGGTGAACCCTTTATTACA
>JAZRJO010000312.1:0-1710 GCA_045645825.1 Acetatifactor sp.
CCCAGCTTTGCCACCACATCCACATAATCCTCCACTGTTTTTCCACAGACATTCACAATGATCTTGGTGTCATATTGCTTCAGGAAAGGAATGTCCCTCTGCATAAACACATCAATACCGGGATTCTGGAGACCAATGGCATTGAGCATACCGCCGTATACTTCTGCCACACGGGGCGTGGGGTTACCCGGCCAGGGTACGCTGGCCACACCTTTGGTCACCACAGCACCCAAACGGTTCAAATCCACAAATTCCGAATATTCCATACCGGAGCCAAAGGTTCCGGAAGCGGTCATCACGGGATTTTTAAATTCTACACCTGCAATCGTTACTTTTGTATTCATCTTCTCATTCCCCCTTCTCTAAATATCCACTTCTGTGGCTTCAAACACCGGTCCGTCTGTACAGATTCTGGCGTTATGAACATGGGAATGATGATCTACCTTCTTGGTCTTTACCACACAGCCAAGGCAGGCGCCGACACCACAGGCCATATGCTCTTCCAGAGAAATATAAGCGGTGATATCCTTTTCTTCCGCATACTGCTTGATGGCACGAAGCATGGGCATGGGACCGCAGGCATAGATCACATCTGCCGTAATTCCATTCTCTTCAATGGCGTTCATCACATTACCTTTGGTTCCGAAGCTGCCATCCTCAGTGGCCACATACACCGTACCGTACTGCTCCAGATCTTCTTTCAAAAACATCCGGCTGTCGCGATAGCCTACCACAATCTGGATATCCTCTTTGGCCAGACCCTCTTCACGAAGCTCCTTGGCAAGCTGTAAGATCGGGGGCACACCGATACCTCCGCCCATGAGGAACACCTTCTTGCCTTTTCCTGCTGCCACCGGGAACCCATTGCCCAGAGTGCCCAGCACTTCTACGCTTTCCCCTGCCTGATAAGCGGAAAATTCTGTGGTACCCTGACCGGCAATACGGTACACAATACGCAGTGCTTTCTTGTCCTTAGCCACCTCACAGATACTGATGGGTCTGGGAAGCAGCGTGCTCTTATTCTTGGGATAAACACAGATAAACTGGCCGGGCAATGCCTGATCTGCCAGATCTGTGGCGATCCACATATCATAAATATTCGGTGCAATCTCCTTCTGTGAGATTACAGTTGCTGTTATTTTTTGTTTCATTGTAATCTATTCCTTTCTTACGTATATCGTTTCCTTATTCTTTCACATAAACAACTTTACCGGCACACACAGTCATCTGCACAGCGCCCTTCAGCTTCCAGCCGGTAAAAGGGGTATTGAAAGATTTGGAGATACTTTCACCCACCTCTTCTTCCACATTTCTGTTGATCAAAATCAGATCGGCCGGACCACCCTCGCTAAGATAACCTGCATCCAGGCGATACATCTTTGCAGGGTTGTAGCTCATTTTGGCAAGCAGCTGCTGCATGGTCAGATGCCCCGTCTCCACCAACTGCGTGATTCCCAGAGAAAGTGCAGTCTCCAGTCCAAGAATTCCACTGGGTGCCTCTGTAATGGGTTTTGCCTTTTCTTCCGGCGCATGAGGGGCATGGTCTGTAGCGATCAAGTCAATAGTTCCGTCCTTAAGTCCTTCGATAATGGCCAGCCTGTCCGACTCCTCTCGCAAAGGTGGATTCATCTTGGCAAGGGTTCCATATTTGATTACTGCGTCTTCTGTCAAAGTAAAGTGGTGTGGCGTGGCCTCTGCATGAATATGACT
>JAZRJO010000313.1:0-2559 GCA_045645825.1 Acetatifactor sp.
TGGTTTTGGATATTATCTGAAAGCAGAAGACGCAGCCAGGATCGGTCTTATGCCAGCACAGATGATTCCTAAGGTCATATCGGGTGGAAATACGGTGCTTGCAGGAATACGTAAGTTTGCGCTGGCAGGATGGGAAGAAGACATTCAGTTTGGGGAAATCGTTTCAATGACGAAAGTGATTAATCTGGCAGAGCAGGATGGTTTTCAGGACAAGTATATAGAGGCGATTGATCTGAAAATGTGGTAGGTTGCGCCGCTCATTGATTTGGAATGAACCCCATGGGGAATGCATATATTTGAAATAAGTGTATTTCATTTCTGCATCTTAGGCGTTTACAGAGGCTGCGGAGTAGTAAGGGGGAATTATGAAGCGAGTGGCAGCGGCAGTGATTGTTGCAGATGTTTTGATGTGTTTGCTGCTTTTGATTGCATGGAGCAGTAAAGGCAAAGAGGAGGCAGTGAGCACAGTTGGCATAGGGGAGCACCCGGAGGCCAAAAAGATCTGTCTCACTTTTGACGATGGTCCTCATCCTTATTATACGGAGCAGCTTCTGGACGGGCTGAAGGAACGTGGCGTGAAAGCCACGTTTTTTGTTACCGGTGAACATGCTGTGCTGCATCCTGACGTCATTAAGCGGATGAGTGAGGAAGGGCATACCATCGGGAACCACACTTACAGTCACATGCAACTTAAAAGTTCCAATCGGGAGGCGTTCAAGGAAGAACTGGTGAAAACCAATGAAGTGCTGGAAGAGATCACAGGGGATGAGGTGGTCTACGTGCGGCCACCTTATGGCACATGGGATAAGAAGCTGGAGCAGGAGCTGAATATGATACCGGTGTTGTGGAATGTGGATCCCTTAGACTGGTGTAGTGATGATGCGGTTTGCGTGGCAGGCAAGGTGATCGCCAAGGCTCGGGAGAATGATATTATCCTGATGCATGATTACTATGAATCCAGTGTCACGGCAGCACTGGAGATTGTGGATGAACTGTTGGAGGATGGTTTTTTGTTTGTGACGGTGGAGGAGGTACTGTTTGATTAACAGTACAGTGGCTTCACTGAAGCCGGATATCCCGCATATATTATGAGTGATATCAATCTATAAAGGTATGAGTACCTATGGAAAATTATGCAGTATTATCACTAGAGACACATTTATTTTTTGCAAGGATCATGAAAGAGCATGCCTTCTTTCTGGCAGCAGGATTCCCGTGCGTAAAGGAAGAATGGATAGAGAAAGCGCACTGGTACCGTCAGCAATTTGAAGATCTGCTCAGGGAAGTAACGGAGCTTGGAGACGGCAAAGTGAATGTACCCATTACAAAATCCGGGGAAATGGTGACAGAACATACCATACCTGCTGAAAAGCGCACACAGCAGCTTGCCGGCATCCCTATCGACAGTGAGATTTCTCAGAAACAGCTTGACTTATGTGCAGGAAGTGAGGAAAAAGACTGGCGGGAGGTGACCAGAGCCGTACACAAAATCAATGAAAGAGCAAAGGAACTTCTGAACGGTTTTATCGATTATAAAGAGAGTATTCTGGATGAGGTTGCAAAAGGCAATTTATATAATGCCAATTATCCTTTGCTGATAGACCATATCCAGAGAGAGGCAAAGCTGTATCGGGCTACACTCATAGAGTTGATGAGTAATAGATCCCTGTCTTATAAAAATCTCAGAAGAACCGAGGAATTCTGGAATCGTATCATGATGGAGCATGCCCTGTTTATCAGAGGACTTCTGGACCCTTTCGAAGAGAAGCTGATAGAGACTGCTGACGATTTTGCAACAGAATTTAAACAACTACTGCTTCAGGCAAGGAAGCAGGATTGCAAGGCCAAGGGCATGACGGAAAAATCACTGGAAGAGGCACGCAAGATCAGGGATTTTAAAAATGCAGGAACAGAAGGGATTTTGGATTGTAAGATTACTTCCATTATTTTACCTCTATTGGCAGACCATGTACTGCGGGAGGCCAACCATTATATCCGTTTGTTAGAAACCGAAGGTGCATACTAAAGTATAAAAACTTTTAAATGTACACAGAATCAGTTCTGTTAAAGAAGATACCCGGCTGAAAATCGTGTTCTCACGAATTTTCAGCCGGATATTTTCTTTGAGGGAGTAAATAATAGCTTGTGGTCACTTTAATATTGGACGAGACACGGTTCGTTTGCGAGATACCGGAGGGAGGATGGCCTCAGATGCCCGGCGGCAAGGTGCTGCAGGGTGGTGCAGTCATGACCGAAGGCAACGAAGTGCTTGAAATGCTTAATTTTTTGTGTTATGATGAGAAGGAAAATGTTTGCGAATAATGTGAACCATATCATATATGACCGAAAGTGGGAGTATAAAATATCAGAAGGGAGAACTACATAATGCATTTGTTAAAAACGCTGGGGTCGCAGATTAAGGAGTTTAAAGCCCCAAGTATCATTACACCGCTTTGTATGGTGTTGGAAGTCATCATGGAAATGATCATTCCGCTGATGATGGCATCTATTGTTGATGATGGTATCCAGGCAGGGAATCTGACTCATATTTATATCATG
>JAZRJO010000314.1:0-6388 GCA_045645825.1 Acetatifactor sp.
GACTTCTTCGTCAGCACCTTAGCCAACTTCTTCACAGTCTCCGTAGAATATACCACGCCGGAAGGATTGTTGGGCGTATTAACCAAAATCGCCATGGTCTTCTCCGTGATCATCTCCTCACAAGCCTCAAAATTAATCTGGAAACAATCGGTATCAGGCGGCACCACCTTCAGCACAGCCCCCGTCAGATCCACATAGGGATGATACTCCGGAAAAAACGGTGCAAAAGTCAGAATCTCATCCCCCGGCTCCGTCACCAGACGAAAAGCATGGGCAAGAGCCCCTGCCGCTCCCGAGGCCATAAAAATATGCTCCGCCCTGTAAGGAATCCCAAAACGCTTCTCAAGGGATGCCGCAATAGCCTCCCGCACCTTCGTAATCCCCAGACTGGGACTATACCCATGCAGCTCCTGCGTACTCTTCGTAGTAAGCATATGTACTAAAGCATCCGTAAATTCCTGCGGAACCGCAACAGACGGATTCCCCAGACTAAAATCAAACACATTCTCATATCCAATCTCTGCCCCTCTTGCCGTAGCAAATTCCGACAACTGCCGAATCACCGACTTCCCCGACAACATATCTTTATATTTCTGTACAATCATTTTTCGTCCTCACTTTCCTATCTAGACCAATATATATTTCACCCTTCGTGAAAAGCTCTCAACCAAACTATTACCTACACTTCATTGTAACATAATTTCCAATGTTTACAACAAAAAATTTTATTAAATTATAAAAATTTGCAACAGTATCATCCAGCTCGGTAGCCAGTCCCGCCAGATAAGCCGCCCCCAGTGCCGTAGTCTCAATACACTGTGGCTTCAGCACCTTAGTATCAATGATATCCGACTGAAACTGCATCAGAAAATCATTGGCACTGGCACCACCATCTACTTTAAGGGTCTTTAACTTGGTACCACAATCCCACTCCATAGCCCGCAGCACGTCTGCCGTCTGATAAGCAATGGATTCCAGCGTCGCCCGGATGAAATGCTCCTTAGTAGTTCCTCTGGTCATTCCCACCACAGTCCCTCTGGCATACTGATTCCAATAAGGCGCTCCCATACCGGCAAAAGCCGGCACGATGTACATCTCTCCCGTATCCTCCACACTCTCAGCGTACTCTTTCGACTGAGGTGCCGACCTGATCATACGCATACTGTCCCGTAGCCATTGCATGGAAGCCCCTGCCACAAACACGCTGCCCTCCAACGCATACTCCACCTGATTGCCCACACTGGCCGCAATGGTAGTCAGAAGCCCTGCCTGAGAGGTAACCGCATGATGCCCCGTATTCATCAACAGGAAACACCCTGTTCCATAAGTATTCTTAGCCTCTCCCTCTTCAAAACAACACTGCCCAAACAATGCCGCCTGCTGGTCACCGGCCACACCGGCGATGGGCATCGACTTTCCGAAGATCAGCGGATCCGCATTCCCGAAGATACAACTGGAAGGCTTCACCTCCGGCAGCATAGAAGCCGGAATCCCAAAACGATTCAATATCTCATCATCCCAGCACAGACTGTGAATGTCAAACAACATAGTCCGGGAAGCATTGGTATAGTCTGTCACATGCACTGCTCCCTTGGTCAGATTCCAGATCAGCCACGTATCCACCGTGCCAAAGACAAGATCCCCGTCCTCCGCTTTCTGCCTGGCTCCCGGCACATTCTGGAGGATCCATGCAATCTTAGACGCACTGAAATAAGCATCCGGCACCAGACCCGTCTTCTCCCGAATCACCTGATCAAAACCATCTTCTTTCAACCCATCGATCATGTCCGAAGTTCGCCTGCACTGCCACACAATGGCATTATAAACAGGTTCCCCTGTATATCGGTCCCAGCATATAGTGGTCTCGCGCTGATTCGTAATACCGATGCCACACAGATCTTCTGCATCAATTCCTAAAAGCGCCATACTTTCTGTAGCCACAGCCAGCTGCGAAGACCAGATTTCCTTGGGATTGTGCTCCACCCAGCCAGGCTTGGGATAAATCTGCGTAAATTCCTTCTGTGCCATAGAGCAGATATTCCCCTGCTTATCAAAAATAATGCAGCGGGAGCTTGTAGTTCCCTGATCCAACGCCATTACATACTTTTGCATAGTTCCCTCTCCTGTAGTCTTTATCTGACCAACACATTCTTTCCCTCAAAGGCAATCCTTGCATTTTGCATCTGATCACCATTGCCCTATACGCACATTATACCAAAAATCCTAAGTATCAGCAACCCAAAAACCACTTCCACCATGTCCGGAAATTCTAATCTTACGAAACTGTGGTAATTTCTGCCCGATGACTACGGTTATCGTTCAAATTTTATATTTTTATTAGAAATTTTTAATCATATCGTGCTGTTCTTAGGATTGCGTAAGTAGGAAAAACATAGTAATATAATAATAACCAAATACACTGAGCCCATGTGATGCACATTGGGTTTAGTACATAAGAAGGGAGTATTTTTATGAGTAAAAATGTAACAGGCACTCTGAGCAAGATTATTATTCCCATTGTTATCGCAGTGGCAGCCGTGGTGATTCTTTTCGGATCCAGTTATCAGGTAAGAGAACAGGAACAGGCCGTACTGATCACTCTGGGGAAAGCCAAAGCAGTGACAGAACCGGGACTTCATTTTAAGTTCCCCCTGATCCAGCAGGTGCGCAAGGTCAACACCACCATTCAGGGCTTCAGCATCGGTTACAGTACCGATTCCGGTCAAAGCAATGCAGAAGAATCCCTGATGATCACCTCCGATTATAACTTTGTAAACGTGGACTTTTTCGTAGAGTACCGTGTCTCCGATCCGGTGAAGGCTCTTTACGCTTCAGCCAATCCCTCCGGCATCCTGCGTAACATCTGCCAGAGCAGCATCCGTACTGTCATCGGCAGTTATCCCGTGGACGAAGTTCTCACCACCGGCAAAAATGAGATTCAGGCAGCCATCAAGACTATGGTAGTGGAACGTCTGGACAAGCAAGATCTGGGACTGCAGCTGGTGAACATCACCATCCAGGACTCCGAGCCCCCTACCGCAGAAGTCATGGAAGCCTTTAAAAATGTAGAAACTGCAAAGCAGGGCAAGGAAACTTCCCTGAACAATGCCAACAAATACCGCAACGAGCAGCTTCCTCTGGCTCAGGCCAAGGCCGATGGCATTATCAAGGACGCAGAAGCTAAGAAAACAGAACGTATCAACGAAGCAACCGCCCAGGTGGCACGTTTCAACGCCATGTATGAAGAGTATATCAAGAACCCCACCATTACCAGACAGCGTATGTTCTACGAGGCCATGGAAGAAGTACTTCCCGAGTTAAGAGTAGTCATCGAAAGCCCCAGTGGCCAGATGCAGACCTTTTATCCAATAGAATCCTTTGTGACCCTGGATAATAGCACAGGTACCTCCGGTAATAATTCTTCTGACAGCTCCGTCGTAACCGGCAGCATCAACTGATTTTATTGACATTATAAAGGAGAACCATTATGAAATATATCAAAAGAGCATTAATAATCGTCATCGCAGCGGTGGTTCTGATGATCCTCCCCTCCTGCATCGTCGTAACCCAAGAAAATCAATACAGTCTGGTGCGCCAGTTCGGTAAAGTAGACCATATCGTGGCAGAAGCCGGTATCAGCTTCAAGCTGCCCTTCATCCAGACCGTGGATACCCTGCCCAAGCAGACCCTGCTTTACGACTTATACCCTTCCGATGTCATCACCAGTGACAAAAAGACCATGATATGTGACAGCTACGTACTGTGGGAGATCTCAGATCCCCTGAAATTCTCCCAGACCTTAAGTTCCTCCCTATCCAATGCGGAGAACAGACTGGATACCATCGTCTACAACTCCACCAAGAACGTGATCAGTAGCCTGACTCAGGACGATGTGATCTCCGGCAGAGACGGAGAGCTCTCCCTGGCCATCATCACCAATATCGGCACCTCACTGGACCAGTACGGTATCACTCTCTTAAGTTTCGAGACCAAGCAGCTTGATTTGCCCAGCGACAATAAGACCGCTGTATATGAGCGTATGATCTCCGAACGCGCCAACATCGCAGCCACCTACACCGCCGAAGGAAGCTCGGAAGCACAGAAGATCAAAAATACCACTGACAAAGAAGTGACTATTATGATCTCCGATGCAGAAAAACAGGCTGAGATCCTGGTGGCAGAAGGGGAAGCAGAGTACATGCGGATCCTTTCTGAGGCATATGCTGACACCTCCAGACAAGAGTTTTACTCCTTTGTCAGAAGCCTGGATGCACTGAAGGCTTCCATGAAGGGGGATAATAAGACCGTGATCTTGTCTCCGGAATCACCCATTGCACAGATTTTTTACGGAAAGTAAATACTTGCCCGGATCCGACTCAAGCACAATATTATTTTTAAAAAGGGGCTGTTGCAGTGGTGATTGATTTTTGAAATGATTCTGCCAGTATATGTTCAATAATCTTCAACCTTTTTTCTACTGAAACATCAAAATTCGCACTGAAACGCTGAACAATTACCTGCAGATACTTGAAAACGCGAAAATTATTTATAAATGCTCTCGTTTTGACGTAAAATCCAAAAAATCCCTGCGCGGTGAACAGAAATACTATCTTGCAGACTTAGGTATCTATTTCTCCCGCAACGTGGATGCAAGGATCAATTATGGTCCCGTTCTTGAAAATATCGTTTACACTTATCTTTCCGCAAAGAATTACAAGATTAGTGTTGGGCGCATCGGTAAGCTGGAATGCGATTTCATTACGCGTATCACTGATGAATATTGTTATATTCAGGTCGCAATGACCATTATGAGTCCCGATACAGAAGAACGGGAATATAAGCCATTTACAATGATACGCGACAATTATCCCAAGTATTTACTTACCGTTGATACGCTTCTACAAAAGCGCGATGGCATAATTCACAAAAATATCATTGAATTTATTTCATCAGATGAAAATTTGTAATCTTAAGGCGGAGCACGAAAGCTCCGCCGGTTCCTCCTTCTTACTCAGTCAATTCAAGTACTCCCTTCCGGAATTTCCCGCCCTTTCCAGTTAAATCCCGCCACTCCCGGAACCCAAGCCTCTCTGCCAACCGCAAGGATGGCTGATTCTCTGCATTGATCAACACCTGCACTTTAGAGACCTCCAGTTCTTCTCTTGCAAAATCAAGCGCAGCCCTGCATACCTCCTGTGCGATACCCTTGCCTTGCCAGAGACGGGCAATCATGTAACCAAGTGCAAGCAACTCATCTCCATCGTCTTCACCGTCTCCGGCAGCCTTCCCTGCTTCACCTCCATAGGGCTGTTCAAACCCTACCCGGCCGATGACCTCTCCTGTTTCTTTCCACAGAACTGTCCAAACCCCGAACCCAAAGAACTCATAGACCTTCTCAATATATTCTTTCACATGCTCCCGCTCTTTCTGAGGTTCTATACAAAAGGCATCCATGTGCCTTGTTATCCCCGGATCCTGATAGATTTTTACGAAGCTATCCACATCATCCACGATGGTTTCCCGGATAATACACCGCTTCGTCTCTGCAATTTCCCAGGGAATCCCTGCATACCTTCGGTATATTTTATCATAAAAGTCTGCTTCCAGTTCTTGGGGAGCCTCCACTGCATACCGAATATCTGAAAAACCACAATTCCTGTTGCCCTCATGGAGCCACACCATAGCCGGCAATTGCCTGGCTGTAAGATACCCGGCTATATCCGGACAATCTGTCAGCCACAGAACCCCGGCATCCGCTGTACGTCCTATCTCTTCCACCGCCTTAGCACACTCCATCAAGTTCACCACAAACTGCTCACAAAGCTTGCCGGCAAGTACCTCGGCTTCATCATCAATCGCCTTACAAACAATATTCACTTTTTTTAAATAAAATCTATTTTTATCTTTTTTCATACTTGTTCCTTTTCCCTCTTTACCTTTTCTCTATTTTACGATAAAATAGTAAAAAATGCAAAGAAAGGAATTCATTATGAATAAAAATCCTATTGTAACAATCACTATGGTAAACGGCGGCGTGATCAAAGCCGAGTTATATCCCGAGATAGCTCCTATCTCCGTAAACAATTTTATCAGCCTGATCAACAAGAACTTTTATGACGGTCTGATCTTTCACCGTGTCATCAAGGGCTTCATGATCCAGGGCGGCTGCCCTAACGGCAACGGTATGGGCGGTCCCGGCTACAGCATCAAGGGTGAGTTTGCCCAGAATGGCGTAAAGAATGACTTGAAGCACACAGAAGGTGTTCTGTCCATGGCCCGCGCTATGAACCCCAACTCTGCAGGTTCTCAGTTCTTTATTATGCATATGGATGCGCCCCATCTTGACGGTCAGTATGCCGCTTTCGGCAAGATGACTGACGGTTTTGAG
>JAZRJO010000315.1:0-3834 GCA_045645825.1 Acetatifactor sp.
GCCTCATCGTTACCCTTAATACTATAATAAATTTTAATCTTAGGCTCCGTACCGGAAGGACGCACCGCAATCCAGGAATCATCCTCCAAAATATACTTCAACACATTAGATGTAGGCAGCATACCAAATCCTATTTCCGCTGCCACCGGAACACTGTAGTCATAAACCTGCTTGGTTCCTGTAAAAGGAGCAGCACCGTTTCGCAACTGGGACATCATGGAAGCAATCTTCTCCAGACCATCCTTTCCCTTCAAGGTAAAGCTGTCCAGTGCATCACGATAATAACCGAACTCAGCATAGATCTCACTCATACGGTCAACCAGAGTCTTCCCCTGATTCTTGGCTTCGGCAGCCATCTCACAGATCAGCAAAGCAGATACCACAGCATCCTTGTCTCTTGCATGAGTTCCCGCCAAATAACCATAAGACTCCTCATAACCGAGCACAAATTCGTAATCGCGGAAAGCATCATTTACCTTCTTTGCTTCTTCATACTGTGTAATCTTCTCCCCTATAATCTTCAAGCCTGTAAGCGTAGAAAACACAGCCAGCCCCTTCTTTCGGGCAATCTCTGCGCCCAATTCAGAAGTTACAACCGTCTTTACCACCGCAGGATTGGTCATCTGATTCAAATCAGTATGACTTAATACAAAATCCATCAGCAAAGCTCCCACCTGGTTACCGGTCATCAACTGATAACCATCTCCGGTCTTCACCGCAATGCCCACACGGTCACTATCAGGATCAGTACCCAGTACAATATCAGCATCTACTTCCTTCGCCTGCGCGATACCAAGCTCCAGAGCGCGGCGATCCTCCGGATTGGGAGATACAACAGTAGGGAAATTACCATCTGCAGCCATCTGCTCAGCTACTGTGTCCACCTTTGTAAAGCCGGACAGACGCAGTGCCTCCAGTACAGGCACCCTGCCGGTTCCGTGTAAGGGTGTATATACAACATGCAAGTCAGCCTTCGCCTGTTCATCCTGATAACGGCTCTGCTTTAGCACTGCCTGCACAAACTCAACCGTATCATCTACCGGAACAATCAGCTCCTCATTGCCTGCAAACTCAATGGTGCGATAATCGGTCACGGCATCCACATAAGCGATGACTTCCTTGGCTTGCCAAGGTACCAGCTGACAACCATACTCATCATAGACCTTATAACCATTATACTCCTTGGGGTTGTGGCTGGCAGTTACCACCACACCGGCCAGCGCATTGTGCAGCTTCACAGAGAAGCTCAGCTGCGGCGTAGGGCGGGCGCTATCATGGAGGTACACACGAATCCCCATCCCACTCAGCACATTGGCAGTAATGCGTGAAAAATATTCACTGTTATTGCGAGTGTCATATCCGATGGCCACACCGCGCTCACCACATGCTTCTGAGCCGTAAGTATCCATCAGATACTTTCCCAGACCGGTTGTTGCCTTACCAACCGTGTACTTGTTTATACGGTTGGTTCCTGCACCCATAACACCGCGCAAACCGCCGGTACCGAACTCCAGATCCCGGTAGAAACGATCTTCAATCTCCTTCCCGTCCTTTTCCGGATCTAAGGTTTCCAACTCACTGCGGGTAGCTTGATCAAAGAACTCATCATTTTTCCAAAATTCAAACGCATCTAAATAATTCATATCTCTCTCCTAAACCCTGGTTATTATGATTTCTGCATCCCCTGCGATCTGATAGATGTCCGTAGATTTGGGCATAAACAAACTGTCTCCTGCCACAAAATCCATCCACGCATCCCCATCTTTAAGCAGGCTTATCTTACCGCTTCCTGATATGCAAACCAGCGAAGTAAACGATTCTTCTACCGCCGGGAGGCTCATTGCCCCCAAAAGTTTATAATACGTACACTCAAAGTACTTACATCTGCTAATGACCCGTTTCTGATAACATTCCGTATTTTCCACTGTATCATCAAGCTTCTGCGGTTGATAACTATCATATTTCAGCACATCCAGCGCCTTGTCTATATGCAGTTCTCTCTTATTGCCAAACTTGTCCTTTCGGTCATAGTCATACAAGCGATAGGTACAGTTGGAGCTTTGTTGTATCTCACAGATTAGGATACCTGCCCCAATGGCATGCACCGTGCCTGCCGGTATAAAATAAGCTTCTCCCTTATTTACAGGCACCTTATTCAGCACCTCCAGGAGGGTGTTATCTTCAATCCTCTGCCTTACTTCTTCACGACTCACATCCCTGTTAAATCCACAGTAAAGGTACGCATCCGGCTGGCAGTCTATAATATACCACATCTCATTCTTGCCATACTGATTTTCCACTGCAAGGGCATAATCATCATCCGGGTGAACCTGTACAGAAAGGGCACCTTTGGCATCAATGAATTTGATCAAAATCGGGAAGGCATCCAAGGGTCTGCACTTCCATCCCCAGTTATTCTTGCCAATGACATTCAGATATTCTGCAAAAGACATACCCCGGTGTCTGCCGTTGGCTACAATACTTTGTCCTGCTTCATGAGCAGACAACTCCCAGCTTTCCGCCACAATATCGTAATCGCACTTCTTGTGATAAATCTCTTTCAGTCTGTTCCCACCCCAGAGATAATCCTTGAATGCCGGCAGCAATTTAATAAAAGGCTCGTTCACCATGCCAAGCTGGTCTTCTGTGACATCCTGCCTGTTCTCAGAGATTCTGTCTTCCTCCGTCACATTGCTTCCTACAGCCACCTCAATAATGATCAATGGTTCCAGTCCAATGTTAGATACCTGATGAACCACACCGATATTGACTTCCACCACATCATTGGTTCCATAGACAGCCTCTCTTCCGTCAAGCTCAATGATAGCCTCTCCGGATACAATGGACCAGTGTTCGCTTCGGCACAGGTGTTTATGAGCATAGATGGTCTTGCCCGGATTGATCACCACCTTCTTCACACGATGATTTGGCTGATCTACCAGTATCTCATAACTTCCCCACTGCCGGTACAAAATTCTTCCACCCTGAATATAAGAGCTAATTTGAGGATTCTCCTCAATGATATGTTTCAGCTGGTCAGATGACCCTTTCTTTCCCACATAGACAGCATCCTTCGTATTTACAATAATCACATCCTCCACACCATTGGCAACCACCACCCTTCTGGGGCAATGATTGATAATGTCTGTGTTGATACACTGATGCTGCACCTGTTGTCCATCTACAACTGTCCTTAATTCAGTGTCCTCCAGATCTTCCAACTGACCAATATCTTTCCAATCAAAGGAAGCATGAACTACCTTAGCCTTTGTGGTCTTTTCAAAAACTGCCCTTTCTACGGGTATGGCAGGAATCTGCTTCATGACCTCCGGGACAAACACATAATCACTGATATCAACCTGTCTCATCTGATAAGCAGTTTTACAGGCCTGATAAGCCACAGGGGTATGTTGTTTCAATTCATTGAGATAATCCCCTACCCGGAACAGGAACATACCGCTATTGATCACATAATCACCACTTTCATGGTAACGCTCTGCTGTTGCAACATCTGGTTTTTCTACAAACTGCAATACCGATTCTCCATCATAGCGGATATATCCAAAACGTTCTTCCGGCCGATCTATCTTCATACCAAACGTAACCAGATTTCCCAGATTACTTAATTCTTTTGCATGCATCAGATCATCCTTGTAAGTCTCCCCTGATATGATCTGATCTGCCGGTACGATCAGCACCGTTTCAGACTGAGGTAACTGTAAACAAGCCAGTGTTATAGCCGCGGTTGTCTTCCTTCCCACTCCCTCATATATACATCGGTACGTCAGACCCTGAAACGCACTTACCTGATTCTCCACAATAAACTGATATTCC
>JAZRJO010000316.1:0-4311 GCA_045645825.1 Acetatifactor sp.
ACCGGGAGGTGACAGCAGATGCTTTGGGGCCACAGGTAGTGGACAATCTGTTTATCACCAGACATATGGTGAAGGCTTACGGCAAAGCTGCCTACAACAGGCAGACCATAAACCTGATCAGCAGCATTGAACCCGGGGTGATGGCCAAGACCGGTATGGAGACCGCAGAGATCATCAAGGGTGTGGTAGGTGAGACCAAACCGGATGTGGTGGTAGTGATCGATGCCCTTGCGGCCCGCAGTACCAAGCGTCTGAACCGGACAGTGCAGATCACCAACACCGGTATCCAGCCCGGTTCCGGCGTGGGAAATCACAGGAATGCATTGACACTGGAAAGCCTCGGAGTACCTGTGATCGCTATAGGAGTACCCACAGTGGTAGATGCGGCCACGATCGTGGGAGATGCCTTGGAAAAGCTGTTAAGTGGTGACGAGGAATTTGACAGAGTGAAATATATGGGGCAGCATCGTTCTGCTTTCTCAGAGCTAAATAATATGTATATGACAGGAAAGGATATCGATGCAGTCATTAAGAGAGTGAGCTATACCGTTTCGGAAGGTATTAATCTGGCATTGGAGCTTCCTGAAAAGGAGGGGGAATAGTCCTATCTCCATCCGCATATATTAAAACAACGTAAAGTGTAAGGAAGTGTATGAATTTAAAAAACCAAAAGCGTTTTGTCGGTCCTGCTATTGGTGTGGCAGGACTGGCTTTTCTGATATTGACAATGGGACTTGCAGGAAGAGGCAAAGAGGGACTGAAAAGTGCTTTTGAACAGTACATAGCAAAGGAAGCTACAACCAGAGTATGGAGCGCCTTTATACCTGTATTTTCATTTGCTGAAAGTAACGGTACAGATTCTCTAGAACGTATGGTTTACGGCCGTGTGGAAGAGGTGGCGCCATTGTTCTGCCTGACACATGGTGCACAAGATACGTTGGCTTGGGGGGCAGAGGAAATGTCCATGGATATGATTTTGAAGGCAGAAGCAAGAGAGGGAAATGAAGCAGGCAATGAAGAGGAACTGAGGCAAAATGGCAGTGGAACCAAGGGAACCCAGGGACAATCACTGGCAGACTTGATGCAGGCGGAAAATCAGGCTGTCAGAGGACAACTTGAGGGCGGGGAGACAGAGTCTTTGAACGGTCAGACACAGAACGGCCAGGGGCAAAGTAAACAGGAACAGGATGGGAGTGTGGTTGTAACTACGTTCATACCTCATACAACAAAGCTTGCACAGGTAGATATGGCGGCCCTTTCAGATTACGATACATTGCTTAAAACTTTTTACACAGTGGATAAATCTACGGCTGCCGGCAAGGAACTTTTAAATGCAGAGAAAATGGCTTCTGTAGATATGACAGTGTCTAAAGAGGCAGAGGGGCCTCAGATCCTGATTTATCATACACATTCTCAGGAGGCCTTTGCAGATTCCGCTGCGGGAGACAGTAGTACCACTATTGTAGGAGTAGGTGAGCGTCTTGCAGGGATCCTGACAGATACTTACGGCTATCAGGTGCTTCATCACACGGCCGCTTACGATCTGCCGTCCAGAGATGATGCTTATTCAGTGGCACTGCCCGAGATAGAAAAAATACTGGATAAAAATCCACAGATACAAGTAGTGATTGACCTGCATAGAGATGCTATGGATGAAAGTACCCGTCTGGTGACACAGATTGATGGCCGTCCCACTGCCAGATTTATGTTCTTTAATGGGCTGAGCCGTACGAAAAAAACAGGCAATATCTCTTACCTATATAATGAGAATCTGGAAGATAATCTGGCTTTTTCTTTTCAGATGCAGAAAGCCGCACTGGAATACTACCCGGGCCTTACCAGAAAGGTTTATTTAAAAGCATATCGCTATAATATGCATCTGCGTCCTAAAAATCTATTAATAGAATTAGGGGCTCAGAATAATACAGTAGAAGAAGCTATGAATGCCTGTGAACCATTGGCTCATATATTGGATATGGTTCTGTCCGGGCAAGGGTAAATGTTACAAGGCTAAATTTTCACTTGCGACTTGAACGCTTTTCTGTTACAATCATTTCAGACCATGAATAGGAAAGGAACGGACAGATGGCAGCGATGGACCAAAGCAAAATCCGCAATTTTTGTATTGTTGCACATATAGACCACGGCAAATCAACCCTTGCCGACAGAATCATAGAGAAGACAGGACTTTTGACCAGCCGTGAGATGCAGGCACAGGTACTTGATAATATGGAGCTTGAGAGGGAGAGGGGTATTACCATCAAGGCTCAGTCTGTGAGAACAGTGTATAAAGCACGTAATGGTGAAGAATATATTTTTAACCTGATCGAGACACCGCGGCATGTAGACTTTAACTATGAGGTCAGCAGATCCCTGGCGGCCTGTGATGGTGCTATTTTGGTGGTGGATGCGGCACAGGGTATTGAAGCTCAGACCCTTGCCAATGTATATCTGGCACTGGATCACAATTTGGATGTATTTCCGGTGATCAATAAGATCGACCTTCCCAGTGCAGAGCCGGACAGGGTTAAGGAAGAGATAGAGGATGTGATCGGTCTGGAGGCACATGATGCGCCGCTGATCTCAGCCAAGAACGGTATCGGTATCGAAGAGGTGCTGGAGCAGATTGTGGAGAAGATCCCCGCTCCTAAGGGGAATCCGGAGAATCCTTTGCAGGCACTGATCTTTGACTCTATCTATGATTCCTACAAAGGTGTCATCATATTCTGTCGTATCATGGAAGGTACGGTGAAAAAGGGTACTATGATCCGCATGATGGCTACCGGCGCAAAGCAGGAAGTGGTGGAAGTGGGTTATTTTGGTGCCGGGCAATTTATTCCCTGCGAGGAATTAAGTGCCGGTATGGTAGGCTATATCACAGCATCCATCAAAAATGTGAAGGATACGGCAGTAGGTGATACGGTGACGGATGATAAGCGTCCCTGTGCTGCGCCCCTGCCCGGTTATAAGAAGGTACAGTCTATGGTATACTGTGGTATGTATCCGGCGGATGGTGCCAAGTATCCTGACTTAAGAGATGCTCTGGAGAAGCTGCAGTTAAATGATGCTTCTTTAAACTATGAGCCCGAGACCTCCATTGCTCTGGGATTTGGTTTCCGTTGCGGCTTCTTGGGGCTGTTACATCTGGAGATTATTCAGGAAAGGCTGGAGAGAGAGTATAACCTGGACCTGGTAACTACTGCGCCGGGTGTTATCTATAAGATTTATAAAACCAACGGTGAAGTGATCGAACTGACCAATCCTTCTAATATGCCGGATCCTTCAGAGATTGAATATATGGAAGAGCCCATCGTCAGTGCGGAGATCATGGTTACTTCTGAGTTTATCGGTTCCATTATGGAACTTTGCCAGGAGAGGCGCGGTAAGTATCTGGGAATGGAATACATCGAAGGCTCCAGAGCTCTGTTAAAGTATGAGCTTCCTTTAAATGAGATCATTTATGATTTCTTTGATGCCTTGAAGTCCCGTTCCAGAGGGTATGCTTCCTTTGATTATGACCTGAAAGGGTATGAGCAGTCCACTCTTGTAAAGTTGGACATCCTGATCAACAGGGAAGAAGTGGATGCACTGTCCTTTATCGTGCATTCGGATTCTGCCTATGAGAGAGGACGTAAAATGTGTGAGAAGCTGAAGGATGAGATCCCCAGACATTTGTTTGAGATTCCCATTCAGGCAGCTGTAGGCGGCAAGATCATTGCCAGAGAGACAGTTAAGGCTATGCGTAAGGATGTGCTGGCCAAGTGTTATGGCGGTGATATCACCCGTAAGAAGAAGCTTTTGGAGAAACAGAAGGAGGGTAAGAAGCGTATGCGCCAGATTGGAAACGTGGAGATCCCTCAGAAAGCATTTATGAGTGTGTTGAAGTTAGATGACAGGAAATAATCATAAGAAACGGCCGCTGGAGTTATATCTGCATATTCCTTTTTGTGTGAGAAAATGTCATTATTGTGACTTTTTATCCGGTCCGGCAGATGTTTGTATGCAGGAACGGTACATGAAAGCACTGCTTGCAGAACTTTCCGGCAGAAGTGGGGAATGCAGGGAATATCAGGTGCAGACTGTCTTTGTGGGAGGCGGTACACCCTCTGTGGTGGATGCTGTATGGATAGATCGTATCATGGAGGAACTTAAAAAGTCCTATGATCTGGCAGAGGATGCCGAGATCACCATAGAGATCAATCCGGGAACAGTGGACAGGGACAAGCTTGAAATTTATAAAAGGGCCGGAATCAACAGGCTGAGCATCGGGCTGCAGTCGGCGGTTGATGAAGAATTAAGAAGGCTTGGCAG
>JAZRJO010000317.1:0-5671 GCA_045645825.1 Acetatifactor sp.
CAGCACTACCAAAGCCCACAGCACAAAGATTCTGAGAAAGGTCAGGTAATAATACTGAATATAAATGATCATACGCAGGCCGCTGGAGGCGATCATGATAAAGGTACAGAGGGACATAACAGTCAACACAACCTTTAATACCTTGCTTTCTCTAAAACATGTCAATCCAACCAGCACAATAATCAGATTCACCACGCTCACTGCCAGCAGTTGAAAAAAACCTTCTCTGGCATACTCTGCATAAGTATATCCCGCCGGCAGCTGCATCTTTCCAAGAAACAGATACAGAATCTGAATCACGCTGAATACCAGATAAAGCACCGTCAGCATCCCCGTAACGGTGATCGCAAGCACCGGTTCTCCTTTTCGCCTATCTTTAGCTTCCACTTTGATAGTCCTCTCACACAGATAAGACAAAAGGCAATATACCGCAAAAAACATCAGCGCCACCATACCGATCACCTGGCACACATCCCAGAAGCTGATGCCCTGAAACAGCTTTCTGCTGCCTTCCCGAAATACAACGTCCGCACTGAGTAACAGCCAAAAGATCACTGCAAACA
This sequence comes from Acetatifactor sp., assembly GCA_045645825.1. GTDB lineage: Bacteria > Bacillota > Clostridia > Lachnospirales > Lachnospiraceae > Acetatifactor. The sequence continues at coordinate 564 of JAZRJO010000317.1, forward strand.
GCGGCAGCGCTGCTAAGAATCCCACAATCACATAAAAAGCCTTGCTTCCTTTTCCTTTTTCAAAGCTCTTGCGGTAGGCATTGCCATCTTTAAAAGGTCTGTCCAGCACACCCAAGCTACAAAAAATGATCTGCAGAAAACTGCCTACATATTTCCCCAACTGCCACGCAGCAGTGTCATAGAACTGATGCACCAGAAGACTCATCATCAACAGAAAAATCCCCCACTTGTTCATGGTAATGATCCTGCCGTCATCGGTACAGAAGGTGGATACTGCCAAAAACATCAGACTAATCATGTAAAAAGCGCTTCCTTTTCGCAAGGAAATCCCAAGTTTTGCTATACAGAAGCAGAAAAACAAGAGACTTCCTGCGATAAAAAAAGGGAATGTCACCCCGGAGGGATTGCGAAACATGCAAAATGCATAAAAACACGAATAAAGCAGGGTTCCTCCCCCAAAGAAGCCAAAATTTTTCTCACTCATGATGCGCCTCCTCATCCGGCACGTACTCCAAGATATCCCCCGGTTGACAGTTAAGCGCCTTACAGATGGCGTCCAGTGTCTGAAGCCGCACCGCTTTTGCTTTGTTATTTTTTAAGATGGACAGATTCGCAAGGGTGATGTCCACCTGGCCCGCCAGTTCCGTCAGACCCTTCTTGCGCTTCGCCATCATGACATCCAGATTAATGATAATCGCCATAGTTTCCTCCCAAACACTTGCATTATATCGTCAGATCATTCTCTTCTTTATACCGGACTGCTTCTTCAAACACTGAGGCAAGCACCTCACTGAAGAGCCCGGCTATGGTAAATACCAAAATCACCACAAGCATGGCTATGGTCAGATACACAATCGATCGGACCACAGACAACAGCACGATAAAGAAGCTCCATTTGGCCATTTTATGCAAACTTCCTACGTTGTCCGCCACAAAACAATCCGCTCTGAGCACCGTGGTAAAAATCCTTCTAAGCTCTCTAATGATCACAAGTGCCGCAATCCCCAGCACAAAATAAATGATCACAAGCTCCCCATAGTGAGCACCGATCTCCTCCACATATTGTCCGATCCACTTCACACTAAGAGGCAGACTGGCCGTTACCAGAATCCCACAGTAAAACATAAAATCCAAAAAATACTTTGTCCCTTTCGCCAAGTTTTGCTTCTTCAAATTTTGACTCTTCCTATCCTGACTCTTCATGTCCTTCCTTTCCCTGCTGATGTGGGGACCGTATGTATCAGATACTCTCCCTCGTCGTATGTTTCGCCCCAGCCATCACAGTTTAGCATCTTATTTTCCTGTAGTAACCTTACTATATCATCTCGCAGATTGATTGTCAATAGGTTTTTATCGAATTTCAATAATAAATTATTAAAATGCAACGAAATAGAGGCAGTTGCATTGCAACCACCCCCATACTTATCATTTATAGGTCATTTATATTCATTTACACTGCTTCTTTTTCCAATATCTCTTGTCGATCCTTATGCGCCACTGAAACAATAATCTGGAATGTAACCGCCACAATGGCCATCAGTATCCCACAGACAAAAAACAATGGTCTATAGGTACCAAAATGATCATAAACCCAGCCACCCAACGGTGCTCCCAAAGCGTAACCGGCTGTGTTAATAGAAACAATAATACCTAAAATACTATTAAAGGATTTTTCTCCGAAGAAATCTCCCACAAAGATAGGCAGCATAACAGTTTCCAAGGGAAATGATATGGCTGAGATAATAAAATATGCCACGGCCAGTATCCTTCCTGTGCTGGAATTCGTCATAACAAACATAAAAATCATAGCCAATACAGATGACACGTCGCAAATAAGAACCGTAATACGCAGCCCCAAACGATCGTATAAAAATCCATTCAGGAATTTTGAACATGCCAGTGCCAAAGAACTAACGCTTAGCATGGCAGTAATAAACTCAATATCAATCCCCAGATCCTGCAGGTGCGTGACACTACTGATAGAATGTAACACCATACCGGTGATAAAAATACATGCTGCTATACAGTAAAAGTATGGTTTCCTCATAGCCGTTTTACATTCCATACCTGACCAACTTTGTCCCCGGGGTTTCTTTTTGTTGATCACCACAGGCGCATTTTGTCCGCTTGGATTCTCTTTGTAAAAGATTGCGATCAATGCCATTAATACTAAAAGAATACCTATGACCATCTTGTAAGAATTTCTATAGCCAAAGGGATTTCCCTCTTCATAGATGATCGGCGTGATGATCTGAGCTGCAAGAGCACCGCCCAACCCATTAGAAGCAAGAACTGCTCCCATGATCGTGGCTTTGTTTTCCTTGCACCACTTGCCGATAACAGCACCTACCATGGTGGTGGTAGTCCAGGCCAATCCCATTCCCAGCAGACAGCCACTTATGTAAAAATAAATCACATTGGTACCGATCACACGCAGAAAACAGGAACCGACCAATGACAAAATACCCGCACAAATAAGCTTTTTGGTGCCAAACTTCTGTACCAGCGCTCCGAAAAAGATATTTACAACGGCAGTAGTTACATAACGACAGCTATTGCTGATCGAAAAAACACCTCTTTTAATCTCTAACGCTTCCGTGATAGCCAATGTATATATACTTGCATTGGAACTGCAAAAGCCCAGACAGGTAAATACCATTAAGAAACAAAGTACTACAATAACCCATTTGTAATCAAAAACATGTTGTTTGTGTTTCATGGATAATCCTCCTTAAATTTTCGATCACCCTTTTTATACCATGTTTCTTAAGAAAAGAAAATTACTATTTTCTTTGACTGAGTTAACAAAAACTTAAGACTTCCCTGATGTTCGGTCCGAATGATAAAATCTGTCCACAAAATCCTTAAACAACAATTCCTTTTCAGTTAATGGTCTGTTTTTACGCCAGTAAAGACGAAATACCCATGGAGCAGCATTAGCAATGGGCACATACCTAAGATCAGCAGGTGGTTCCAAGGAACTGATATGTTGGGAGGTAAAAGAAATACCCAACCCTTCCTGGGCCATTCGCCGGTAAATCAGATAAGGAAACGTATCCCCATATGGCATCGGCATATTATTGTCTTCAAACAGCCTGCTTAACCGTTCATACATAGTAAGTCCGGGAGTGGGATAACATAAGGTTTCCTTTTCCAAAAGCCTGATATCCAAACTCTCATATTGCGCCAGAGGATGATCCGGGTGAATCATTGCAACCAAGCGATCTTCAAAAAGCTCGATACTGTCCAATTCCTCGGCATAAGCAGGAGGCACATCCTTCTCTTCCGCCATCAGAAAAGAATGCTGGGGATGCAGGCCCGTCTGTTCCAACTGAAAACGCCTCATATTGGTGACAGACAAAGTAAAATGAGAATATTCCACGTAAAAGGCTGTGATCAGATCCGTCCACATATTAGAAGTAGTGGTAGCGATGGATACATGATTCTGCTGCAGCATAATACTTTGATCAATTTCATAACGTGCAAAATCCAGCGTGGTAAAAACCTGATTAGCATATTTCAAAAATATTTCACCCTGTTTATTCAATTCAAGGTGATTATTGGTCCTGTCAAACAACTTGGTACCCAGTTCTTTCTCCAGACGCGATATTGACGCACTTAAGGCAGGTGCGGATATAAATAATGCTTCTGCTGCTGCAGAGAGCTTTCCGGTTTCTGCCACAGCTTTAAAGTATTTTAACTGTAATAATTCCATAATCAGACTCCTCTTTTGGACTATGATACGAATTCCTTTCATTCCATTGTATCATCAACACCTTCTAATAGCAATACATTTTCACAGATGGCATTTTGCCATAAACACCTACAATCCTAAAAAATGCTTATTTAAGCTAAAATAATACCCCTTAAGTAGTACGAAACAATCTTCACAAACTACTTAAGAGGTATTTTTATAGCTTTAAGGAAACGGTCCGAACTCTATTTCCTGCTCAGATATTCAATGATCCTATCATAATTATCCGGATTATGAGGGAAAGTACAGCCTGAGCACACTTTAATGGTGCTTCCCCCATACTCCATGTATTCAGGTTTGCCGGGGCAATCCTTCAGATGGTAGAGAGGGCAGTAACAAAACAAACAGTTGAACTCCTTCACGCCTTGGTGACAGGGGTAATATTGACACTCTTTATTTTCAAAAAAACGATATGAATTCGTCATTACTACACCTTCCCTTTCACTAATCTGTTAATACAATTTTCTTTGTGTGCTTATGCCTATTTAGCAGCACGACGTGCTTTGCGCATAGCCATGATACGGTTCATTTCATTGTAAACGATCATGTATCCTTCATCTACGCCCATACCGGGTTTTGCCAGGATCTGGACAGGCTTGGTTGCCATAGCACAGTGTACGCACACCTGAGCACTGCGGTCGGTCTCGTTACAAGTACCTCCCTGGTAAGCGCCGATGCCTTTTTCCTTACAGTAAAGAACTGCTTCGATGGTATTGTTGATACCGCCCAGATCGGGAGTCTTGATCTGTACCATGTGACCTGCCTTGTTGTCTGCAAAAAGTTTGATGTCTTCTAAGGTGTTACACCATTCGTCAGCAACCAGTTCTACGTCACATCCGCGCTCATCCAGTTCTTTGGTAAGGCCGGCAAGAGCGATCATCTGGGTCTCGCGGTCGCAGTCACAGTCCATGGGTCCTTCAATGCGAAGCTTGTAGGGCTTTGCGATCTTGCCCAGCTCTTCGATGTAATCAGCCATTGCTTTATAGTTATTGTTACCGAAAGCAGCGCCGATGGTGCCATATACGTCCATGTGCATTACAGGAGCATAAGAATCATCGGTACGATTTGACAGGATACGGTCACGCAGCCATGCTACGTACTCAGCCAGCTTTTCACCCTTGCGGCCAAGCTTGGTATCTACGTTGTTGATCAGGGCGTGAGGCAATACCTGCGCGCCTTTGATGATCATTTTATCAGCATTGTCGTAACGGTCATCACCGGACTGGGTGAAGATAGCGATGGGCTCCTCTGAAACGGTGCAGCCGTATTCATCAGCTACTACTTCGCACATCATGCGACCGGTTGCTTTAGCAACAGCATCCAGGATAGCCTGGGATACGCCGTAGCGGATGGC
>JAZRJO010000318.1:0-3924 GCA_045645825.1 Acetatifactor sp.
GTTTAACATAGCTGGATAGGGTTTTCAACCTTTTTTATCACATAGTTTGAAACCTACAGTATTTGTCACTCAACAAATGTGTCCTTTTCGCATATACATACATAAACAGCAAAATAAGGTTACCCAGATGTCCGAAAATAAATCATACATTTCCAGAATACCTTCACCTGCCGAAATCATAAAAACTCAGGAAACCGCACCTGCCGACAATGCTGCACCCACGTCCATCGACACCCAGTACGCCGGCTCCTTAAAAATCAGCGTAGTATCTTCCATTGACCTGACACCGATAGCCAACGCCACCGTAGTCATCTCCTACACAGGAGACCCGGAATCTCCTCTTATGACCATGATGACGGACAGTTCCGGTCAGACACAAACCATAGAATTGCCGGCACCGCCCCTTGACTATTCCCTGGATCCGGAGCAGCTTTATCAGCCTTACTCCGAATACAATATCCAGGTCACTGCTGATGGCTATGAGCCTGTGCTGGTATCGGGTACAGAGATCCTCCCCAATGAGTTGGCTTTGCAATCAATACGCATGAACCCTCTGACCGTCACAGAAGAAGATGAAAAGAGGGTCTTTATCCCTGTCCATACCCTGTTTGGGGAGTACCCGGCCAAGATTCCAGAGGATGAGATTAAGCCCATGGCAGAGACCGGTGAAATCGTACTCTCACGGGTGGTTGTGCCTGAATATATCATCGTCCATGATGGTGTGCCCCAGGATTCCACCGCCCGCAACTACTGGGTCAGATACAAGGACTATATCAAAAATGTAGCCTCCTGCGAAATCTATTCTACATGGCCGGAAGCCAGTATCTATGCCAATGTGTTGGTGATCATGTCCTTTACACTCAATAGAGTCTACACTGAATGGTATCGCAATCAGGGTTATGACTTTACCATTACATCGTCCACCGCCTACGATCAGAAATGGATCTACGGCAGAAATATCTACGAAAATATTGACTACCTGGTGGATACAATCTTTGCCAATTACCTGTCGCGCCCCGGTGTACGACAACCCATTTTCACCTCCTACTGTGACGGACAGCGTGTCACCTGCTCCGGTCTAAGCCAGTGGGGTTCCAAGTTCTTAGGGGATGAAGGGTACTCTGCCATTGACATTATCCATTACTATTATGGTAATGATATGTATATCAATACTGCCGAAGTCATATCCGGTGTCCCCTCCTCCTGGCCCGGATATGACCTGACCATTGGTGCTTCCGGTGATAAAGTCCGTCAGCTGCAGACCCAGCTAAACCGCATTGCCCGCAACTACCCGGCTATCCCTATGGTAGTGGCAGACGGTATCTACGGTCAGGCCACTGCTGATGCCGTTCGCACCTTCCAGGGCATCTTTAATCTGCCCCAGACAGGTGTCACCGATTATCCTACCTGGTATGAAGTATCAGAGATCTTTGTGGGTGTGACCCGAATTTCAGAACCGGAATAAACTGCCACCAAACAAGAAAGCATAGAAACAGCCGGACGCAGACACCTTTTTTGTATTTGCGTCCGGTTTAATAAAAATCCTTGTATTTCCCCGGTGCCACCCCAAAGGTATTTTTAAAATTACGAAGAAAAGAAGAATAATCGCAAAAGCCCGCCTCCTGGTACACCTGTGTAATGCTTTTTCCCTCTCTCAATCCCTCACTTGCTTTGATCAGCCTTTTGGTATTAATAAACGTATGAACTGTCACCCCTGTCAATTCCTTAAATTTCCGCAGGAAATGATACTTGCTCATGTGTACCTGCTCCGCCAGGGTTTCTACCAAAATCAGTTCACTTATATGGGCTTCAATATATTCTGATACTGCTGTTACCATGGGATACTCCGGCATATCCTTCACTGCAAACAGATTTTCCTTGCGGGCACAAAGGGCATTGAGATACACAAACAATAGGCTTAGATAGCCTCGGTCCAAAACCGCTTTCGCTCCCGGCAGCTCCATGTCCATCATTTCAGACATAGCAAGCTTCACAAGGTATCCCCGCAACTGCTCCTCATAATATATAGGGAAGTGGTAGGCACAGGAATCTGCGTTGGTTCTTTTAAAACAAGCACTCAGGTCAACTTCCCCATCTGACAGGCTTTGAAGCATCTGATCAGTGATCCACAAAATAATCCTTCTGGAATACTCGTTTTTACCTTGTACAAAATGATATTTATGCATGACATTACAGTTTGTCAGCAGAAAATCTCCTTTTTTCAAATGGTAGATTCTATTTTCAATCATAGATGAGTATTCACCATCCACAATATATATCAACTCATAAAAATTATGATAATGAAGGGTAGTTGCTCCCATGGGCGCTCCCTGCTTCTCATACACTTCATACTTTTCGTTGAGCATATACTGCCTGTCTTCTGCCGCATCCATTCTGCGGATCTTGACCTCCGGATGCCTGGCTCTTTCTTTATGCTGCGCCTCATCTTTCCTCATCTTTTTCTTTCCTTTCTCGAATCCGTCTTAGAAACCGCTTAATTTCATGCCAAATTTATATAAACTCATGCCTCTTCTATATAATACCGCAATTTTTGCATGATTTCAAGCAATATATTCTCTTAACAGGCATTTCAAAACATTTTATACTAAGGTTAACAGAAGTGGTTACACTTCATATTAAATTAAACCCCAAATTCACAGGCTTCCAAATGGGAGGCAAGAAAGGCAGGTTACTTATGCAGATGACATTGAGATGGTACGGCAGCAAATATGACACCGTTACCTTAAAGCAGATCAGACAGATTCCCGGCGTGACCGGCGTAATCTCCACATTGTATGGCACCACTCCCGGTGAAGTATGGGAGATGGAAGATATTCTGGCACTGAAGAAAGAAATCGAAGATGCAGGTCTTGAACTGGCCGGTATCGAAAGTGTAAATATTCACGACGCTATCAAGATCGGCACCCCTGACAGAGACAAATATATTGATAACTATATCACCACCTTGGAGCGTCTTGGACAGACCGGCATCCACATGGTATGTTACAATTTCATGCCCGTATTTGACTGGACCAGAACGGAACTTGCACGTATGCGTCCCGATGGTTCCACGGTACTTGCTTATACTCAGGAAGCAGTAGATGCTCTGGATCCTGACAAAATGTTTGAATCTATCGCAGGCGACATGAACGGCACCGTTATGCCCGGTTGGGAACCTGAGCGTATGGCCCGTGTAAAAGAGCTGTTCGAGATGTACAAAGATGTAGATGATGAGAAGCTGTTTTCCAACCTGAAGTACTTCTTAGAGCGCATCATGCCTACTTGTGACAAATATGACATCAACATGGCTATCCATCCCGACGATCCGGCTTGGAGCGTATTTGGTCTTCCCCGTATCATTATTAACAAGGCCAATATCCTTCGCATGATGAAGATGGTTGACAACCCTCACAATGGTGTAACTTTCTGTTCCGGTTCCTACGGTACCAACTTAGAGAACGATCTGCCAGACATGATCCGTTCCCTGGAAGGCAGAATTCACTTTGCACATGTGCGCAACTTAAAGTTCAACACTCCTACCGACTTCGAAGAGGCAGCTCACCTTTCCAGTGACGGTACTTTTGATATGTATGAGATCATGCGTGCACTGTATGACATCGGTTTCACCGGCCCTATCAGACCTGACCACGGTCGTATGATCTGGGACGAAGTTGCTATGCCCGGCTCTGGCCTGTACGACAGAGGTCCCGGTGCCCCCTACTTAACCGGTTTGTGGGAAGCCATCGAGAAACAGCATAAATAAGGAAATAAACAGGCGGCAGTTCGTTCCACGGCTGCCGCCCGGATTAAATTTATATCTTGAAAGGAGTTTCCGCCATGGAACTGACATTAAATGGAATTATGAAAGATCGCCGGGCATTTGAAGCTGCCGGCTACAAACTTCCTACTTTTGATTATGAAAAG
>JAZRJO010000319.1:0-8876 GCA_045645825.1 Acetatifactor sp.
CCTCACTTTGATATCTGCTCTAAGGAGATCACTACTGTAGGAAGCTGGGTATACACCCTGAGAGATTATGCGACTACTCTTGACTTCTTAAAGAGTGCTAAGCAGATCGGTCTTCCCATGGAGAAACTGATCACTCATACATACTCTCTGGATGAGATCAACGAAGCTCACAAGACCAACCTGGCTATGAGCGGGTTAAAGATTGCGATCATCAACGAGTAATCGTACGATAACTGTACGGTAACAGGAAGGAGCCACAGTGAATCAAGCAGTCGGAATCTTAGAGGTATACGGACTGGTGTGCGCCATCATGGCAGCAGATGCCGGGTGCAAAGCAGGAAACGTAACAATTGAAAATTTTGATAAAAATAAGCCTGCCAATGCAGAAGCCCTTCCGGTTCCAAATCTGATAACCGTTAAATTCCGCGGGAGCATCGCCGATGTGGAAGCGGCTATGGAAGCTGGCATTGAAATGGCAAAACAGGTAGCAGGTGTGGTACAGCATCATATCATTGCAAATCCCACAGATGATGCCTGCAAGATGTTGAAGCTCAATGCTTTTGACAAAAAGTAAATTTTAGGACGTAACAGTCCGTTGAAAATTTAAAATTAACTGCCGGAAAACCGGCACAACCAATTATGAAGAAATATTTTCAGGAGGATTACAACAATGGCTAAAGAAGCATTAGGAATGGTAGAAACAAGAGGACTTACAGCAGCAATCGAGGCAGCAGATGCTATGACCAAGGCAGCAGAGGTTACCCTGGTAGGTACCGAGAAGATCGGTTCCGGTCTGGTAACTGTTATGGTTCGTGGTGATGTAGGAGCTGTTAAGGCAGCTGTTGAGAGCGGTTCTGCAGCAGCAAGCAGACTGGGCGAGCTGGTAGCTACTCATGTAATTCCCAGACCTCATACTGATGTTGAGAAGATTCTGCCCGGTATCTAAGAATCGGCATAAAGGTTCATACATTCCCTCCCGCATGTTTCGGGACGGAATGTATGCCCTCAATTAACTAAGAAAGAGGACATCGAAATGGGCAAATCATATGGCTTAATTGATATAGTCGGTGTCGTAGCTGCGATGGATGCACTGGATATCATGTGCAAGACCGCTGACGTAGAGCTGGCGACATGGGAACGCAAGATGGGTGGACGTCTTGTTACTCTCGTGATACAGGGAGATGTTGCCGCTGTTACGCAGGCTGTGGAAGCAGCTTGTGAGCATGCGATCAAGAAACCCGTTTCCCACGGTGTCATTGCCAACCCTCATCCTGAGATCGTGCGCATGGTTAAGAAGAGTGCGAGTAGGTTTAAGAAAGAGGAAGCGGAGGATAAGTAAATGGCAGAGAACAAAGAAACACCCAAGAAAGCAGTGACTGCCACGAACCGTGTTCGGGCAGCAAAGTCGGCTACCACAGCTGCCAAGACAGCGAAAGCCGCTACACAAAAAGAAACAAAAAAAGAAACAACGCAAGTTCAGCATACTACAGAGACAACATCTGTAACGAAGAAGGAGGAAAAAAGAATGTCACAGGAAGCATTAGGAATGGTTGAAACCAGAGGACTTGTTGCAGCTATCGAAGCAGCAGATGCTATGTGCAAATCCGCTAACGTAACTCTGATCGGTACTGAGAAGATCGGTTCCGGACTGGTAACTGTTATGGTACGTGGAGATGTAGGCGCTGTTAAGTCTTCCGTTGAGAGCGGAGCAGCAGCAGCAGGCAAGCTTGGCGAGCTTATCGCTACACATGTAATTCCTAGACCTCACGGCGACGTTGAGATGATTTTGCCCCAGGCAAAATAATAGGAACACAATTTTAAGTGCGCCCATTACGGGCCACACACATGTTTTTAATTGAATTCAGTAAAAAACAAGGGTAGTCGGGCATCTGTGGGAAGCATTCTGCAGATGCTCCGGTAACTCCCTCATATTACGATTTGACACAAAGTATTTGGAAAATAATCAGGGAAAGCGGATGGCAACATTCGAAAAGCAGGTGACAATTTTGGAAACAAGAGAAATTGAATTTATCACAAAAGCAGTTCTCGCTGCACTGGACAAAGAGAAATCCAGCGAAAAGGGCTACGTAGTACCCGTCGGCGTATCCGCAAGACACGTGCACCTGACCCAGGAACATGTAGAAGTTCTGTTTGGTGAAGGCTATCAGTTAACAAAGAAGAAAGAGCTGATGGGCGGCCAGTTTGCATCCAATGAGTTGGTGACACTGGTAGGCATCAAGCTTAGAGCAATAGAGAATGTAAGAGTACTTGGTCCTGTAAGAAAAGCATCTCAGGTAGAGATTTCTTCTACCGATGCACTCAAGCTGGGCATCAAGGCTCCGATTCGTGAATCCGGCAACATTGCAGGCAGCGCACCCATTGCTATCGTAGGACCTAAGGGCGCTCTGTACCTGAAAGAGGGATGTATTGTGGCAATGCGCCATATTCATATGTCTCCCGCTGATGCTCAGGCTGCCGGCGTACATGACGGTGATATCGTGTCCGTGAAAGCAGACAACGAGAGAGGCACTATCTTCAACCAGGTAAAAATCCGTGTGGATAAATCTTTCACACTGGAGATGCACATTGATACCGATGAAGCTAATGCCAGCAAGATTGCAACCGGTGATACTGTATCAATTATGAAATAATCGATGCACAAATATAGTTACATACGTGGCCGGGAGGAGCTGTCATAACAGTCTCCTCTTTCGCCACATGGACATGGAGCGGTTATGATAGTAGGAAAAGTTGTGGGCAGTATCGTGTCCACTCGCAAAAATGAGAATTTAATTGGTAATAAATTTATGATTGTAGAGCCGGTCTCCAGTATGAAAGCAGAAGGCAGTACACTGGTAGCCATAGACAATATCGGCGCCGGTATCGGTGAGTATGTACTGGTGGCTTGTGGAAGTGCGGCCAGAATCGGCTGTGATATGGAGAAAGCCCCTGTAGATGCGGCAATTGTGGGTATTATAGATGATCCGAGTGGGCTCGAATAGAAACATATTTTTATAAGACAGGAGAAAGTGGTAACACATGACTGTTGAAGAATTAAGTACAATTATTAAGGAAAATGGTATCGTAGGCGCCGGTGGGGCCGGATTTCCTACGTATATGAAAATAGATAAAAGAGCCAACACTATTCTGATGAACTGTGCAGAGTGTGAGCCCCTTTTACTGCTTCACAGACAGCTTTTAAAAGAGCGTGCCCAGGAGATCGTCAGAACTTTTGCCATGATGGCAGATGTGGTGGAGGCAGAAGAAGCCATTATCGGCATCAAAGAAGAATATAGGAGCACCATTGAAGCATTGAATCAGTATGTGCCCCTTTATCCCAAGGTAAGGATCCAGCTGTTGCCCGGAGCTTATCCCATGGGAGATGAAGTGGTGCTGATCTATGAAGCCACCGGCAGGGTAATATCCCCCGGAGGACTGCCTATAGAGGCCGGAGTGGCTGTTTTTAACGTGGAAACAGTGTATAATGTGTATAGAGCTGTGGAAAAATCCAAACCGGTTGTGGATAAAGTGGTCACTGTAGTAGGAGAAGTAGAAAATCCCATTACCGTAAGAGTACCACTGGGAACCCAGCTGAGTGATGTAGTAGCCATGGCAGGCGGAGAAAAGGAAATCGGCAAGGAGCTGGTATATTTTGTGGGTGGTCCCATGATGGGACAAATCGGAAGCCGTTATGATTCCGTGACCAAGACCACCAATGCCATCCTGGTACTGCCGGAAGATCATCTGATCATCCAGAAGAAGCGAATGCCTTCATCTATCGGTATGAAGCGAGCAGCCTCATCCTGTTGCCAGTGCCAGATGTGTACAGACTTGTGCCCCAGATACAATCTGGGGCATCCCATTGAGCCTCACCGCTTTATGCAGGCTATGAGCAATCACAAAGTGGAAGATATTGATACGTTCCTGAACCTATTCTTCTGTACCGGTTGTGGACTCTGCGAGATGTTCTCATGCCCTCAGGGTCTGGCTCCCCGAACACTGATCGCCGAGTGCAAGACCGGTTTGAGGCAAGCCGGTATTAGCGTACCCAAAGGCATAAAGCCGGCTCCCATCAGAGAATCCAGGGAATACCGTAAGGTACCGGAGAATCGTCTGGAAGCCAGATTAGGACTTACCAAATATGAAACAAAAGCACCCTTGGATAACATGGTGCGTCCCGTAGACAGAGTGAGAATTCCTTTCTCCCAGCATATCGGTGCTCCCGCAGTGTGTGCGGTAGCCAAAGGTGATAACGTCACCAGAGGACAGGTGATCGCCAACGCAGCACAAGGTTTAAGCGTTCCCGTACATGCATCCGTATGCGGTGTTGTGACTGATATCACTGACAGATACGTGGAGATTACAAGACACTGATAGACTGTTATCAGGAAACCATATGACATAGACTGGAAAGGTTGTAATATTATGGCAAAAGCAATTGGAATGATAGAATTTAAGACAGTTTCCGCCGGTGTGACCGCTGCAGATCAAATGGTAAAAACTGCCGCAGTAGAGTTGATTGAAGCGCAGGTAGTATGTCCTGGCAAATACATTGCCCTGATCACCGGTGAACTTAGCGCTGTGAGAAGTGCAGTGGATGCTGCACAGTCTTTGCATGAAGAGCAGTTCATAGACAGTTTCGTGCTGGGCAACCCTCACGAAAGCATCTTCCCTGCCATCTACGGAACCACACAAGTGCAGAATATCAGTGCACTGGGCGTTCTGGAGACCTTTGATGCGTCTTCCATTATTGTAGCTGCAGATGAAGCAGCCAAGACCGCCATCGTAGACCTGATCGAGCTTCGCATCGCTAAGGGCATGTGCGGTAAATCCTACCTGTACCTGACCGGTGAGGTGGCCGCTGTAGAGTCCGCCATCCAGAGAGCCAAGTCCGTGGTAGCAGCCAAGGGCATGTACCTGGACTCCTCTGTGATTGCACATCCGGATGAGCAGATCTGCAAATCTATCTTGTAAGAGTAGGCAATGATTCCCAGAGGTGTGGTTATTATCTTTATTGCGCCAGGCGTCATACATTAGAAACAAAACAAAGAGACAATGCCCTCGAGGGCATTGTCTCTTATTTTAAAAAGGAGGTCCAGCAGATATTACTCTGCTGGCATTATGAAAAGAAAAAGTTTATAAAAAGGAGTTTGCTTGTTACTAGCTTGCTTCTATGATTTTATGATACAGGATATTTGTGTCTACCGTATAAAAAGAATTTGAACAAATTGTGATAATTTTAAGTATTTTTAGTTACAACAACGCCTGAATCATGTCTTCGGGCAAAGCGGACACAAAATCAAGACATTTATTCGTCATAGGATGTATTAAGGTAAGCCTGTGTGAGTGGAGCGCTTGTCTTCCAATCAACGTCATATCCGGATAGTACAGGTAATCACCGATCAGTGGAAATCCCAGGTACTTCATATGCACCCGAATCTGATGAGTGCGGCCGGTTTCTAAGTGTAGAGACAAAAGACTTAAGTCATTTTGGTATTGCAACACCCGGTAATGGGTCACTGCCCTCTCACCACGGTCCCAGTCGATCACTCGCTCGATAATGGAATCTCCCTTCCGGGCAATGGGCGCATCAATGGTTCCTTCTGTGGGTGTTACAGCTCCTTTTACAATGGCAAGATATTCCCGGTGAATCTCCCGGCGAGCCACCATGGAAGAAAGGATGCCTGCGCTGACCATGTGCTTGGCAATGATCGTCAGTCCTGAAGTGTCCCGGTCCAGACGATTAATGCAGCGAAAGATAAAGGGCTTTCCCTGCTTCTCAAAATACCAGGCCAGAGCATTGGCCAGTGAATTGTCATAATTGTTCAAAGAAGGGTGGATGGGCATTCCGGCGGGCTTATTTACCACCAACAGATCCGCGTCCTCATATACAATATCCAGAGGCAGTTCCACCGGTGGAATTTTCTCAGAACATTCCTCATCGTGAATCCGTACGGTCAACACATCCTCTGCGCAAAGCAGATAATTCATATATCGGGGCTCGCCGCCCACCAGGATACCGTCTTCGTACTTTTTGAGTTCGATCAGATTCTGCCGCGAGTACCCTTTTCCCTGCAAAAAGTCTCGGACAGATTGTCCTGCATGTATATCTTCTATAAGGTATGTAATCTCGCGATTCATCTCCTTGTC
Organism: Acetatifactor sp.; assembly: GCA_045645825.1. Lineage (GTDB taxonomy): Bacteria > Bacillota > Clostridia > Lachnospirales > Lachnospiraceae > Acetatifactor. The sequence continues at coordinate 6,151 of JAZRJO010000319.1, forward strand.
CTCCCGGCCGATTGCATGTTATGGTAACTGTTTCTATCGTATATCTGCATTCTAACGTATGTCCGCTTTACAGTCAAGCAATAATATGTTATCATAAAGCATCGTGACACCCGCGGCTTTGCTCATGGCGCGTCTCAACTGTTACCGTATTTTGGATAGAAAAGGAGTTGCAAATGACAGGTATCAATCGCCTCTTACGTAAGGAAATCTGGATCAAAAGTGTGAAGATCACTTTGGCATCGCTATTGTCTCTGACGCTGGCCGGAGAACTGGGTTTGCAGTATTCCTCCACTGCCGGCATCATCACCATATTAAGTATACAGAAAACCAAGAGGGAGACGGTAAAAAGTGCCGCCAAGAGAGGCGTTGCTTTTCTGTGCGCCCTGGTGTTAGCGGCTGTCTCTTTCGCGTTACTGGGTTTCACACTGCCTGCCTTCGGTGTATATCTTCTGTTATTTGCCTTACTGTGCCTTAATATGGGCTGGACAGAGGCCATTACCAGTGTTTCAGTGCTGGTTACTCATTTTCTGGCAGAAGAAACCATGTCGCTTTCCATTATCATAAATGAGGCTCTGATTTTTCTGATTGGTACCGGAACAGGTATTTTGGTGAACTTGCATCTCCATCGTCGACAGGATGAGTTTGACAGGCTTGCAGGTGAGGTAGATACTCAGATCAAGGCAGTTTTGCGTCACATGAGTCGGTATCTTGCCACAAAATGTCTTGTTATCGATTGTGCTGCCACTGATTGCGTTGCCATAGAAAGCCGGACATCCGATTCAGAATTCTCCTTTGAGAAGTTAGAAAAAAGCCTGGAAGTCGCAGGTCTTTGCGCCACTGCCAATTACAACAACCAGTTCAGGCCCACAGACACATACGAGCTGGAATACATCCGTATGCGGGAGCAGCAAAGTATCGTGCTGCAAGGCATTTACAAAAACATCAAAAGCCTCCGCCATCTTCCTGTACAGGCTGCTCATATCGCAGACTTTCTACAGGAAATCGAAAGCTGTTATCACAAAAGCAACACGGCAGAAGCCATACTTGCGCGCCTGGATCAATTCTATCGCACCATGGAACAACAGGACCTACCTACCACCCGCCAAGAATTTGAAGCACGAGCCATCCTGTTCTACATCTTAAAACAACTGGAAGAATTATTGATTCTTAAGAGGAACTTCATGTCAACAGTTCAGCCAGAGGCACGATTTTGAGAATGGGCGCGTGCTGAACGTCACTAGGGCTAAAAATATTTGTTGCAATTTTCCAATCAAGAGTGTACAATGAAAAGAAAGTATTATACAAGAGAGGTTGCGTCATGTTAGCGCTTGAGAGAAGGAATCTCATTTTAGAGAAGTTACAGGAAGAGAGAAAAGTGGTAGTCAGTGAGCTCAGTCAGCAGTTCGGTGTGTCCGAGGAGACCATCAGAAGAGACTTGGAGAAGCTGGAGAAAGAGGGCTTGGCGACTAAGAGTTACGGTGGCGCTGTGTTAAATGAAAGTACCAGTATCGACATGCCCTTTAATGTGCGCAAGAAGGCCAACACAGTGGGCAAACAGAAGGTGGCAGAACTGGCTGCACAATTGATCCGCGACGGAGATCATATTATGTTGGATGCCAGCTCTACATCCGTTTTTATCGCCAAAGCCATCAAGGACAAATCTCATCTGACTGTGATCACCAATTCTATTGAGATTCTCATCGAGCTTTCCGATGTGTCGGACTGGAATATCATCTGTGCCGGCGGAAGTCTGAGAGAAGGATATCTGGCGCTGGTGGGACCTAAGACTGTGGATGGGATTGATAAATTTAATGCTGACAAAGCCTTTTTCTCTTGTAAAGGGATGGATATGGAACGGGGGATCACTGATGGCAATGAGATGTTTTCTCAAGTAAAGCAGGTGATGATGCGCTCTGCCAAGGAGACCATTCTGGCGGTGGACAGCTCGAAGTTTGGGCGGGTCGCTTTCTCCAAAATGTGTGACTTGAAGGACATGTCGGCCATTATCACGGATAAGAAGCCTGATGATGAGTGGATGGAATTCTTTGATAAGAATGGGATTAAATGTTGGTATTTTGAAGAATAACAGATTAGGGGAAGACGTCAGACCGTCTTCCCCTCTTTTAAAATAGATGCGTGCAGCATCATGTATCGCAGTTGTGAGTAGGCCATGCTTGCCAGCATGATCAGGATAATAATCGTAGCCACTTGAGTAGGTATGTTCGGGAACAAAAGTAAAACAAATACTCCTATGTCCAGAATGCCGGTGCTGACTTTACCGAACCACTTGGCACCATCCCATACATTTTTCTTTTTCTTCAGATATAGTCCCATAAGTCCCATATATAATTCCTTCAGGAAAAAGAAGACTACCAGGACAATCATCAGCGGGTAGTGTAATGTAGCAGCGATGGCCAGAGAAAACTGGGTCAGCTTGTCTGCAATGGGGTCAAGAGCTTTACCCAGCTCTGTCTCCATGTGGAACTTCCTGGCGATTTTGCCGTCGAAGAGATCGGTAAGCATGGAGATGGCAAGGATTATGAAAGCTTTGGCATAATCGGCCGGGGTTTCGGCCTGATAATACAGAACCAGGAACACCGGAATCATAATAATGCGAAAGTATCCCATTAGGTTGGGGATGCTGAAAAGTTCTTTCTTCATAGTGTATACCGTCCTTTTGCTTTGAAAGCTTAAGTATACTATAATACATTTCCGGGGGAAGGTCA
>JAZRJO010000320.1:0-4445 GCA_045645825.1 Acetatifactor sp.
CTTTTGACACATACCTATAACAGTACGCCGGGACTGTTGGGAAGCTGTTTTGGGGCGCTATTGGTGGTGGCGGCATTGATGAAATCTCAGTGGCTGCTATTAGCTGCAGGCATTGTGGTGTTGTTATATTTACCCTGGACGCTTTTTCTGAGGAGTAGGAAACAGGCGCTAAATCCGGCTTTTCAGAAGTCGCTTCACTATACCCTGGATGAGGATGGGATCACTGTGTCTCAGGATGGTGTGGAACAGAAGCAGGCATGGGAAGATATGGTAAAAGCAATTTCCACTGCCAGGAGCATCATTGTGTATACTTCGGCGGTGAATGCTACAATCTTGCCGAAGAGAGAGCTTGGAGACCGGAAAGCAGCGGTGATTGAGGTGATTTCAACCCATATGAAGCCGGCAAAGATAAAAATCAAAGAATAAGTTCCAACCGGAAGAGAGGTAAGGAAATTGGCAATAAAAGTGATCGAGAGTAATTCTCCTCAGGAGACTTTTGCTGTGGGAGTGCAGATAGGAAGAGAGGCAAAGCCGGGACAGGTGTATACGCTGATCGGCGATCTGGGTGTTGGAAAGACGGTGTTTACTCAGGGTGTGGCAGAAGGTCTGGGGATTACAGAACCGGTAAACAGTCCCACTTTTACCATTGTGCAGATTTATGAGGAAGGCAGGCTGCCTTTCTATCATTTTGATGTCTATAGAATCGGCGATGTGGAAGAAATGGAAGAAATCGGGTATGAGGATTGTTTTTATGGCGAGGGAATCTGTCTGATCGAGTGGGCCAACTTGATCGAAGAAATCTTGCCTGAACAGTATACGCAGATCACGATTGAGAAGGATCTGGTGAAAGGTTTTGACTATCGCCGGATCACTGTGGAGGACAAGTAAGATGAAGATATTGGCATTGGACAGTTCCGGCCTGGTGGCCAGTGTGGCTGTGGTAGAAGATGATGTGCTTCTTGCAGAATATACAGTAAATTATAAGAAAACCCACTCACAGACGCTCCTTCCCATGTTGGACGAGATCCGTCATATGATCGATCTGAATCTGGATAGTATAGATGCCATTGCCATTGCGGCGGGACCGGGTTCCTTTACGGGGCTTAGGATCGGTGCGGCCACGGCCAAGGGGTTGGGGCTTGCGTTGAACAAGCCTTTGGTGGAGGTCTCTACGCTGGAAGGGCTGGCATATCAGCTGTGTGGCACGGACAGATTGGTGTGTCCGTTGATGGATGCCAGAAGGAATCAGGTGTATTCCGGTATTTACAGTTTTCGTCCGGTGGCCGGAGAATGGCAGATGGATGTAGTGAAAGAGCAATGTGCAGTTGATATTTTGGAGATGGTAGAAGCCTGTAATGAGTTGGGCAGGGAAGTGATTTTCTTGGGAGACGGCGCGCCTGTTTATGCAGGAAAACTTGCAGAAAAAATGAAAGTTCCCTACACGTTTGCTCCGGCACATTGTAATCGTCAGTCAGCTGCAAGTGTGGCGTCACTGGGAGCTGTTTACTATGCTCAGGGGAGAGTGGTGTCGGCGGCACAACATCAGCCGGAGTATCTGCGTTTGAGTCAGGCAGAGCGAGAGAGGGCTCAAGCAGAGCGAGGCGCAACATGAATAGGCAGTTAGTGATCCGACCCATGACGTATGAGGATATAGAAAGCGTTAGCTGCATTGAGGCTGAGTGTTTCAGTATGCCCTGGTCCGCAGAGGCTTACAGGAAAGTGCTGGAAGATGATAAGTGCCTCTATCTTGTGGCAACGTTGGATGGTAATGTTGTAGGAATGTGTGGTGTCATGAATCTCCTGGGAGAAGGAGATATTAATAATGTGGCGGTTACGGCTGACAAAAGAGGGCAGGGGATTGCGTTTGCCATGCTTGAGGAACTTATTAAGAGGGGTGAAGAACGTGGGATCGTGGATTTTACCCTTGAAGTTCGTGTCAGCAATCAGGCGGCAATTCATACTTATGAGAAGCTTGGTTTTGTGTCAGAAGGAATCAGACCGAAGTTTTATGAGAAGCCTATAGAGGATGCCATGATCATGTGGCGCAGGAGAAAGTAGGCGGTTTTCTGCTGCTGCCAACAATTACCACTGAAATCTGACAAAATTTTCGGTATAATCTGATTGTAACAAATGATGTATATGTTTTATAGAGGAGGATTACCATGCGTCAATATCAGATAGAGGAGAACAACAAGCTAATAGAAGTGGTATGTAACTGTTGTGGCAGGCAGATGAAGGTGGAAAACGGATACCTGAAGGAAGAATGTTTTGGGGCAGTCCATGCATTCGGTTATTTTAGCAAAAGGGATGGTATCAGGCATCGCTTTGATGTGTGTGAGGCTTGTTATGAAAAGTGGACAGGCAGTTTTACAGTTCCTGTAGATGAAGAAGAGGTGCGGGAACTTTTGTAGGAGGAAAGATATGCTGGATGTATGTTTACTTGGTACCGGCGGTATGATGCCGTTACCTTATCGTTGGCTTACGTCATTGATGATGAGATATAATGGAAAAAGTATTTTGATCGATTGCGGAGAAGGAACCCAGATTGCTATGAAAGAGAAAGGCTGGAGTCCCAATCCCATTGATATTATTTGTTTTACCCATTATCATGCGGATCATATCAGTGGCTTGCCCGGTATGCTTTTGACCATGGGCAATGCGGAACGCAAGGAGCCCCTATTGTTGATCGGGCCCAAAGGTCTTGGTAGAGTGGTGGGGGCGCTGCGTGTGATCGCACCGGAGCTGCCTTTTGACATCCAGTGTGTGGAAATTACAGAGAATTTTCAAAGTTTTTCATTCGAAGGGTTTCGGTTGGAAGCGTTTCGGGTAAACCATAATGTAGTGTGTTACGGTTATAGCCTGGTGATTGAACGGGCAGGCAAGTTTCAGTTGGAAAAGGTACTGCAGATGGGGATTCCCAAGCTTTATTGGAGCAGATTGCAGAAAGGGGAGGTCATCACAGACGGCGATCAGACCTATACGCCGGATATGGTGCTGGGAGAGCCCAGAAAGGGGCTGAAGGTTACCTATTGTACAGATACCAGGCCCACGGAAAGTATTGAGAAGCAGGCCCAGGGCTCGGACCTTCTGATTCTGGAAGGGATGTACGGGGAGCCTGATAAGCTGGTGAAAGCCAAAGAGAATAAGCACATGACCATGTATGAGGCTGCTAAGATCGCTGCGGCATCAGAGGTGTCCCAGCTTTGGCTGACACATTATAGTCCGTCCATGACCCATCCGGAAGAATATATGAAGGATGTAAAGAAGATTTTTCCTCAGGCGATAGCGGCCAAGGACGGCAGGACGATAGAACTGAATTTCGAGGATGAGGAATAAAGTATGAGTGAGACAAAAGATGTGTTGATCCTGGCGATCGAAAGTTCCTGCGATGAGACAGCGGCTTCCGTAGTAAAAAACGGAAGGGAAGTGTTATCCAATGTGATTGCTTCCCAGATCGATCTGCATACACTTTACGGAGGCGTGGTACCTGAGATCGCCTCCAGGAAACATATAGAGAAGATCAATCAGGTGATCGAAGAAGCTCTTGACAAGGCCGGCGTGATGCTTTCAGATATTACGGCCATTGCCGTGACCTATGGCCCCGGTCTGGTGGGTGCTCTGCTGGTGGGTGTGTCTGCAGCGAAGGCCATCAGCTTTGCCACAGGGATTCCTTTGATCGGTGTACATCATATTGAAGGGCATATCAGTGCCAATTTTATTGAAAATAAGGAGCTGGAACCGCCGTTTATCTGTCTTGTGGCTTCCGGCGGACATTCTCATCTGGTAGTGGTCAAAGATTACGGTGAGTACGAAATTGTGGGACGCACCAGAGATGATGCGGCAGGAGAGGCTTTTGACAAAGTGGCCAGGGCCATCGGCTTAGGATACCCGGGCGGACCTAAGATTGATAAATTGGCCAAGGAAGGCAATCCGGATGCTATTTATTTCCCCAGAGCTAAGGTGGGAGAGAATGAATATGATTTCAGCTTCAGTGGCCTAAAGTCAGCGGTATTAAATTACCTGAACGGATGCCAGATGAAAGGTGAGGATATCTGCAAGGCGGATGTGGCGGCATCTTTTCAGAAGGCGGTGATCGAGGTGTTGGTAGAGCATTCTCTTCATGCAGTGAAGGAATTTGGTTATGATAAATTTGCCATTGCAGGCGGCGTGGCTTCCAACTCTTCGCTGCGGGCAGCTTTTGAAGAAGCGTGCAGCAGACAGGGCGTGACATTTTATCATCCATCACCTGTATACTGTACAGACAATGCAGCGATGATCGGTGTGGCAGGTTACTATGAATATATCAAAGGAGTGCGCAGCGGTTATGATCTCAACGCGGTGCCGAATCTGAAACTGGGGGAAAGATAGAGTCTGTGTGCTTAGTTTTCCGGAAAGCAGGAGGAATGACAAATGGAGGATGGTATTAAAACGATAGCGATCGTGTT
>JAZRJO010000321.1:0-3366 GCA_045645825.1 Acetatifactor sp.
ATCTTAGCAAGCACTCTCCTGCTTTCGGTCAGATCCTCAATGGCCATAAAATTCACCTGATCGCATTCCACCACGTCAGTAAAGGTATCCTCGTTTTCCCCTAGTACCACCTCATTGGTTTCAGGTCTGATCTCGGTCACAAAAATTCGGTGACCGGCAGCAATTTCCAGCCCCCTTCGTTGGCCTATGGTATAATGGGTAATGCCTTTATGAGTGCCAAGCACTTTGCCCTCTGCCGTTACGAAATTTCCCGGGCCGGGCACTCTTCCAGGTGCTTCTCTGTCGATAAACGCTGCATAGTCCTGATCCGGCACAAAGCAGATTTCCTGGCTGTCCGGCTTGTGTGCCACAGGAAGTCCCAGACCTTTGGCTATGTCACGGATTTCGTCCTTGGTATAGTCTCCCGCAGGCATCAGTGTATGGGAAAGCTGAAACTGTGTGAGCTTGTACAAAGCGTATGTCTGGTCTTTTGACGCCGTGACGCTGTTTCGTATGGCAAAACGTCCATTTGGCAGCCGGTCTATTCTGGCATAATGTCCTGTGGCGATATAGTCCGCCCCAAGTTCCCCGGCTCTATTTAAAAGCGCTTCCCACTTCACATGCCTGTTACACATGATACATGGATTGGGCGTTCTGCCACGCAGGTATTCTTCCACAAAATAATCGATAACCCCACATTTAAATTCCTTTTGGAAATTCATAACATAATAAGGAATCTTAAGTGCCTCTGCCACTTTTCTCGCATCGTCCACAGCACTTAAACCACAGCTGCCACCGTCTTCTTTCGTTACATCCTCCTCTTGCCAGAGCTGCATCGTAACCCCGATCACATCATATCCCTGCTCCTTTAGCAGATATGCGGCTACAGAAGAATCCACACCGCCTGACATTCCTACTACTACCTTAGGTTTCATTGTGCCTCCTTATTTCCCACCTTTTCACTAAGAATTAACAATACCAATATAACACCTGTCCCAAGTTCTGTCAACCTACCCTCATGAATATATTGATACAAAAGCGTTCTGCGGTGTGTTCATGAAAAAAAAGAAATTACATCCCCTGATCACCGGCACTCTCATACTGACTCTCACAGGCCTTGCAAGCCGCCTGATTGGCTTTTTCTACCGCATTTATCTGGCGCGGTTGTTCGGCGAAGAAGGCATGGGCATTTACCAGCTGATCGGTCCGGTACTGTCGCTTTCCTTTTCCCTGACAGCAGCCGGCTATCAGACAGCCATTTCTAAGCTGGTAGCTGAAAATACGGCCAAACAAAAGCAACATAGCTTTCGCCCCATGCTGGCAGGCCTAAGTATATCCTTGCCCTTATCCCTTCTGTGTAATCTGGTCATTTATTATTTTTCAGATTACATTGCAGTGACATTTCTTCTGGAAGCACGCACTGCTCCCATGCTGCGTGTTCTCTCTTTTTCCATTCCTGTGGTAGCTGTCCACGCCTGTATCAATGGGTATTTCTACGGTACAAAAAAAACAGGCGTTCCTGCCATTTCCCAGCTCTTCGAACAGTGTGTCCGGGTGGGCTGTGTCTTTTGTCTGTCCACTTATGCTCTGTCTAAAGGAGCATCCCTTACAATCAATGTGGCAGTTCTGGGTCTGGTGATAGGTGAATTGGGATCCATGTTGGTGTCTGTCATCGCCATGTACATGGTACTTTGGCGTCCATCTCATACTTTGCATCCGGCTCACAATTTACGTCCGGCCACACCCCCGGGTATGTACCGCGCGCTTATGGCCATGGTACTGCCATTAACATTAAACCGCATCGTCTTGAATCTGTTACAAAGCGTAGAAGCCGTCTCTATTCCGGCAAAGCTCAGGCTCTACGGGTATGATAACGCTACAGCCCTTAGCGTCTACGGTGTCCTCACCGGAATGGCAATGCCCCTGATTTTCTTTCCAAACGCCTTGACCGGCTCTGTCTCCGTACTGTTATTGCCTATGATATCAGAGGCCTATGCGTTAAAGGATATGAATATAGTCAAAAAATACACCCTGCAGACCATTAAACTCTGCACCTTGATGGGCGTGGTCTGCATGAGTGTCTTTCTATTGCTTGGCAGATGGGTAGGTTCCCATTTATTCCACAGCGACCTGGCCGGACATTTTATCATGACCTTAGGTTTCCTATGTCCTTTTCTCTATCTGGATACCACATTATCCAGCATTCTGCAGGGACTGGGCATGGCAAGCCGCATCTTTATCATGAACGTCACAAGCCTTCTGGTTCGATTAGCCTTTGTATTCTGGGCAATCCCTGTGTTTGGCATCACCGGATACCTCTGGGGAATTCTGGCAAGCCAGATTTTGCTCAGTGCCATGTATCTGATCTGTCTGCTTCGTATGAAAAATGTCCTTATATCAACCTCTGGCCATTAATTACCAACTGAAACGCCAACCCCAGTTTCTCTGCTGCTTTGCGGCAGAGGATCATGCGGTTTAGGAATATCTCAAAGTAATCCATGACTGCACACATCTGGGTATCAATCTTCAGTCTCAATTCCAAATGAGAGCCTTTTTCTACATGCACTGTACTTTCTTTTACAGAATAGTTCACCCTGTCATGTATATCAAAGCTGGCAAAGTCCTGATTGCGCACTCTGGTATATCGCACATCCGTCTTATCCGCCAGGATCAAGGCTGCTGCCACAGGATTCACAGGGAACGCCGTAGACTCATCATGATTTCCGATGGCTGTAATGATGGTAGCGATATCCTCAGGGTCTGCCCCCATATTGTCCAGAATACGGAAAGCCATGACTGCACCGGACTGGGCGTGATCCACCCGATTGATCACGTTGCCGATATCATGAAGATAACCGGCAATCTGAGCAAGTTCTGCCTCCCTTTCACTGTAGCCAAGGGTAAGCAGAATATCCTTTGCTATCTGAGCCACCTTTGTCACATGGGCAAAGCTGTGCTCGGTATATCCCAAAGCGATCAAAGACTCATCCGCCTTGCGGATATAAGTCTTGATCACTTCACTATTCTTAATCTGTTCAAATGTGATCTTCATATACGACTCCTTTATTCACTTTTTTTACTGCGTTTACCTACAATGGCTAACGCTGAGTAATCCATAACTATTGTACCTCTTCCTTTGTTTTCTGATCATTAATCTCATGGTATAGATATAAATATTTTAAAGCACAGAACATTTTATCTGCTTTGATCTCAATATGTCCCTCTTCTCCCTGAATATGTAAGATCATAAAGTTTCGCGAGAAAATAGCCATGCCCTGTATATCATCATATGGAATCACACGTCCCAGGCACTCCAGCCGGTCACTATATGCTGCTAAGATTCCACTCTCAGTCTTTATCACATTGTGATGATCGTCAATGACATAC
>JAZRJO010000322.1:0-6524 GCA_045645825.1 Acetatifactor sp.
AGCCGTACCGCCTGCAAATGCCACACCGTCTTTCTTCCCCACATAGTCTATGATCACTGTATCACCTGTCGCTACAGCACGATCAGTCACACCACCATTTTCCTTCGTAGAATAATTCTGATAAATGGCAAGAGCCTGAGCATCCACCTGCTCATCTGTGATTGTCTCCTGTGCCGCCACTGTCACAGCAAGATTTTTATACTCACCCAGAGTCACATAATCCTCAACCTTAAGATCCGACACATTCACACGGTTTTGTATCTGCTCATTTACCTGTGTAGATCCTGTGCTATTTTCTGCACCATTATTGCCGGCACCTTCTTTACCACAGCCTGAAAGCACCCCCATCACAAGTGTAACTGCCAGACCAATAACCAAACTTTTCTTCATGAATATATTTCTCCTTACTTTCTGTACTTTTGTTACTTTTCGTACTTTTCACAACTTTCTTTCGCTGCAAAACTGCACACAAAACTTACCCTTACGAAAAGGGCACACTTATATTTATACCACAAATTTCCCCCTTTTAAAAGCCCCTATATCAATTTTCTTTTAAATTTAGTAACAACAGTTCAGTCAGAGACGATATGCGGAAGAAAATCGTGCTCGCACGAATTTTCTTCCGTGTATCGCCTCTGAGGGAGCGCCCGAATATGAGCAAAGGTAGCCGCGAAAGCGGCGGAGAGCGCCGAAGGCTGCGGCTAGGCACAGCATAGCTGTGCCGCGAATAGGCGCGGGCTGAACGTCACTCACCAGCAATCTACAAAAGTGGCGACATCAACCGACACACCTGTTCCTTCACTCTTATGATCAGCTTCCTGCGTGCATAAAGATCTCTTGTAATCCTTGTACAATGTTTTAAGTCCTCTTTAAAGATCCCCACCATCTCTCTTGCCTTGCGCTCATCATACACCACCGCATTGACCTCAAAGTTCAAAGCAAAGCTCCTGATATCCATATTAGCCGTACCGAAACAAAGCACTTTGTCATCCACGATCAATCCCTTGCTGTGTAAGAATCCATTGTCATAAGTATAGCACTTGGCTCCCGCCATGACCATGTCTCCTATGTAAGAATAGGTGGCCCAATACACAAAGGGATGATCCGGCTTACAGGGAATCATAATATTCACTTCGATCCCTGACCTTGCCGCCATAAGGAGCGCCTCAAGCACCGATTCATCCGGTATAAAATATGGTGTCTGTATATAAATACTCTTTTGCGCCTTGTGAATCAGGCGCATATAATTATCTCTAATCTGCTCCAGGCTATTATCCGGTCCACTGCTGATGATCTGAATCTCACAGTGATCCCTGGTTCCCGGTTCAATCCCGGTAAAATATTTACTCTCAGAAAACAGATTTTCCCTGGCCGCATAATTCCAGTCCAGCAAAAAACGAAGCTGCAGCCCAAGCACTGCATTTCCTTTGATCCGCAGATGGGTATCTCTCCAGTAACCGAATTTGTCATCCAATCCAATGTATTCCATACCCACATTAAAACCGCCCACATAGGCCACCTTATTATCTATCACCACAATCTTACGATGGTTGCGATAATTGATACGCAGATGAAGCCTTCTGAAAAGCGCCGGAAAGAACTCTGCTGTCAAAATCCCATGCTCATTCAGCTTCTTCCAATACCCATGACTTACTGACCGACAGCCCATGGCGTCAAAAAGTACCCTGACTTCTACCCCTTCCTTTACCTTCTGTTCCAATACCTCTTTGATCCGGTGAAACAACACATCATCTCTGATGATATAATATTGCATGTGAATAAAGCTCTTTGCCTGCTTCAGATCATCGATCAAGGTGTCAAACTTCACATTGCCATCCACCAAAATATCCACATCATTGGAGTCTGTCAGCATGGCCCCGCAATTTTCCAGATTAAACATCACCAGATCCGAAAAGCCGGCTATATTGGCATCCAGATCCTCCAGATGCCGGCTCTTCAACTGATGCTCCTGTTGACGGATAGCCTCACTGATATGATCCTCCACTTCCTTGATCCGGAACATTTTCCGCTTTCGCATATCGATTCCCACAAGCAAGTAAAAGATAAAACCCAGAATCGGCACAAAATATAACAAAAGCAGCCAGGCCCACACACTTTTCGGCTCTCTTCTCTCAAAAAATACGATAGCAATGGCAAACAACAGATTCCACAGCATCATGTGCCGAAATAGGAAATCACCAACCGTCTGTATCATCTCTAACACATTATCCATTTGAATCCTCCCGCTTCTTTCTCTTATTTTTACCCCTTTTATTCAGTATATCACAAAATTTGGAAAAAAACCTTATAAAGTTTACAAATGTTTTATTGCACTAAAAGCAAATCAATGATACAATAGACTGGCAAGAGATATGTTAGGAGGATTTCCCATGAGCACAGGGACTATTGTTTTAATTTGCATATTAGTTTTACTTATCGTCGGCGTCGTTGTATTATACTTCTTAGGCAAGAAGGCACAGAAGAAGCAGGCTGAGCAACAGGAGATGATGGAGGCTAACAAACAGACCGTTGCCATGCTGATCATCGACAAGAAACGCATGCGACTGAAGGATTCCGGTCTGCCTCAGGCCGTGGTCGACCAGACACCGAAGATGATGCGCCGTTCCAAGCTGCCCATCATCAAAGCCAAAGTCGGTCCCCAGATCATGTGTCTGATCTGCGACGAGAAGATCTTCGAATCCGTACCTGTCAAGAAAGAGGTAAAAGCCGTAGTCAGCGGCATCTATGTTCTTGGCGTGAAGGGACTCCACGGCAAGATCGAGAAGGCTCCGGCCAAGAAGAAAAGCTTCTTCAAGCGTATGTTGGAAACTGCCCAGGAGAAGGCCGGCGCTAAGCCACTAAAATAAGATCCATATTTTGAAAAAGGTGTTGTCCACGACAGCACCTTTCTCTTTTTCTTTCTATTATACCTGTATTTGTTCTCCCTTAGGCTGTATATTCATTGTAATATGACAATCAGCCAAATGCTCATAATTGATCTCCAGGGAATAATCCACATCTACATGAATCTGATCCCCATCTTCCTGCATATGTATCTTTCTGGCGTCAATACCGACCAGGATATCCCCGAAAGGGGTGGCATAATTGGTCATATTCTTCTTGTTTTCTTCAAAAATCATATGTACATTTACCAAGCCCTTCTTCATCAGATCAAGAGAGTTCTCCTTAAATTTGATCACATTTTTGGTAGTTTCTTCAAAGCCCTCACAGACTTCTTCGTAAATTATATAATGGCTGTTATTCTTCTTATAATATTGTGCTGCTGTCACCGTCTCTATCTCCGTATCCTCTGAGGTTCCGTCAAACTGCAGCCCTTTAATCGCCAGTAACACTTCCTTCGTCATATTAATAATCCTCTATATTCACTGTTTTGGCAGACAATATCCCATATTTAATGATAGAATTGGCAAACTGCTTAAATTTGCCCGCAGCATCGCTTACATAAAACTGATATTGATTGGACCCAAGCTTGGGTGCTTCCTGATTGAGAAGCCCTCTTACTTGTAACATATCCTTGAGTTCCAGAGCTGTTTCATACGCCGGATTCACCAGCGTTACCTCTTCTCCGATCACTCGCCCGATGGTGGAACGGATCAGAGGATAATGGGTACATCCCATGATAAGCGTATCAATACCGATATCGATCAGCTCCGAAAGATACCGCTTGGCGATCTCGTCCGTCACCGGATCCTGCCACAATCCCTCTTCCACCAAGGGTACGAATAAAGGACAGGCCTTACCGTATATGGTCACATTGTTGTTGATCTCCTGTATATACCGATTATAAATCTGGCTGCCGATAGTGGCTTCCGTAGCTATAACACCAATCTTACCATTTTTTGTCACTTCAGCTGCCACCTTGGCTCCGGGTTTGACCACACCGATGATGGGTATGTCAATCTCCTTCTCCAATTCTTCCAATGCATAAGCACTGGCAGTATTACAGGCTATCACGATGGTCTTGACCTGATGTGTCTTCAAAAACCTCACGATCTGCCTGGAGAATTTCGTCACCGTCTCTTTCGACTTGCTCCCATAAGGCACCCTGGCCGTATCTCCAAAGTAACAGATAGATTCATTGGGAATCTGCCTCATGATCTCTCTGACCACAGTCAAGCCCCCCACACCGGAATCAAACACTCCTATAGGCGCCTTAGTTATATCTGATAAGATATCCTGATTCATAGGTTAACTGCTCCTTTTGCAATTACAGAACGCGCTCCAGATACTCCATAATCTCTTCCACAAATCTGCACCGAAAACGAAGCCGACTTCTGTCCGCATTCAACATTTCTATATACATCACAGTACCATCCGCTTTCGAATCTACTTCCTCACAAGAAACCGCCCGGCCATCCTCTGAAACGACCCGACAGGTATCTGCATTTAAAGCCAGCTGCGGATAGAGAAATCCCCACCAACCTGCTGCCATACTGATCAAAAGTCCGGTTTTCATACTGTTCCAAAACTTGTTTACTTTCATCACACAATAACTCCATTTATGTTTTTATGGTAATTATTGCCTGATTTTCATATGTTATACACGCCTGCTGCGATCCATCTGAATCTGCCTAATAATAGCCTTCTCCTGATTATCGATATGCACCTTAGCCGCCTGTGTGGAGGTAGCTTTATCCCTCTTTACGATACTTTCATAGATAACCCTGTGTTCTTCGATCAAACGGCCATGCTGAGAGGCATCTTTGATATACTCATAACGATAACGATACATCTGCTCCGACAGATTGTTCACCAGTTGAATCAAACGATCATTGGCGGTGGCCTTCAGGATAATATCGTGAAGTTCCACATCCGCCTGAGCGATTTTCTTAGCATCTTTCCCCCGTACTGCCCTTTCAAAATGATCGCAGGAAGCCTTCAGGTTCTTAATCTCTTCCTCACTGATGCGCTCACAGGCAAGCTCTACGCACAATGTATCCAGCGCCCTTCTGACCTCCAGCACATCATTCATACTCTTCTCAGTGATCTGCGCCACCTCTGCGCCACGTCTGGGAATCATGGTCACCAGACCCTCCAGCTCCAGCTTACGGATAGCCTCCCTGATGGGTGTACGACTGACCCCCAGACGATTGGCCAGGTGAATCTCCATCAACCGCTCACCCGGCTTTAAATCCCCCGTCAATATAGCCTGCCTTAACGTATTAAACACCACATCACGCAGTGGTAAAAATTCATCCATTTTTACTTGTAAATTATCTTGCATAGCTACCTCACTTATACACTTCTCTTTTGTGATTAGTCACACTGTCTCTTTCCCCAAATTATGGTTTTTAACTCTTCGTTTTAATTAAAACCGGTCAAGAAAACCTGACACTCTGGATATTCCTTCTTCATCTTACCAAAAGCTTCTCTGGCCAGTCTTTCATTTACAAATATACCAAACACAGTAGGCCCGCTTCCGCTCATCAAACTATTCAGTGCCCCAAGCTCCTTCATACGATTCTTTAGCTCATGAATCACAGGATACTTCTTCACCGTCACATGCTCCAGCACATTGCCCATCCGGTCCAGAATGCCTTGCAAACTCTCCTCCCAGATTGCCTCCACCATACCATCGATATCCGGATGCTCCCAGGTACTTTCCGCATCCAGATGCTCATACACATACTTCGTAGACACATTGATATCCGGCTTCGCCACCAACACATAACAATCCGGTGCCGGATTCAAACTGGTCAATTTCTCACCGATACCTTCCGCAAGCGCCGTGCCCCCCAGCACGCAATACGGCACATCCGCACCGACTCTCACTCCCAGCCGCATCAACTCTTGCAACGTACAATCCAAATCATACAGCCTGTTCATGCCCTTAAAAGTAGCTGCCGCATCTGTGCTTCCGCCCGCCATACCTGCTGCAATGGGGATATTCTTCTTTAAATGAATATGAATACCACCCTCCAGATGATACTCCTCCATCATAATCCTGGCCGCCTTATAAATCAGATTATTATCATCCGTAGGCAGCTCTTTCTTGTCCGTAGTCACCCTAATTCCCGTTTCTGTACGCGTCAGCTTAAGCTCATCATAGATGCCTACCGTCTGCATCACCATCTTTACTTCATGATATCCGTTCTCCAGCCTTCTTAGCACATCCAGACCAAGATTAATCTTCGCATAAGCTTTTATCTGATAACTGTCCATCGTCACCTCTCCGGAATGCATTTTGTATACATAGATTGTATTTAATTATATACAATGGGAGCAATTTTGTCAACTATTATAGCGTATTATCTCCCGTAAAGCGAAATGCCGTTAAAGCCTTGAAAACATAAGGCTTTAACGGCATTTAATAACAATCCTATAACCCAAACGTCCGGTATAGCCAAACTCTGCTATTTACCAGCATATGTAATATTCGGACAATATATACCATCCGTTCATCTTCTGATACTACATAGATCCGTCATCTTAATAGTGTATTGCTTCATTTGAATATTTTTTCTCCAATCTGTCACACACAAGTTACTCTCTCTACAACTATA
>JAZRJO010000323.1:0-4028 GCA_045645825.1 Acetatifactor sp.
TGGCCACCTCATTCACTGCGGAGCGCACCCTGATCTTGGTCTTCTCCCACTCTTTGGTGCCCAGCTTATTAAGCTTAGGCGTCTTGGCATCTGCAGAGGCATACTTCTGGATCACATCCAAACCCGTAGCCAGCACATACAGATTCCCGCCGTCCCGGTATGCAATCTTGATATAATCCTTGATCACACCGCCCATTTCCACCTTCTCGATACCCTGATAAATACCAAGACCATGGCTTTCGTGGACTACATAATCCCCGATGTTCAGTTCATTGAAATTGTTGATCTTCTGCCCCTGATACAGCTTCTTTCTCTTCTTTTTCTTCTTTTCTGCACCAAAAATATCGGATTCGCAGATGACCACAAACTTTAACATGGGGTACTCAAATCCTTTGTTTGCAAAACCATAATAGGTCAATACTTCGCCGTTAAGCACTTCTCGGAAGGGATCCTCTGTATACACTGCCGACAGCCCATTATCTCTAAGATCCTCCGCCAATCTCCTGGCTCTTGTGCGGGAACCGGATAAAAGGAGCACTCGGTATCCTTTTCGCTTATATTGTTGTAGATCCTTTACCAAAGATTCAAAACTATTATTATAAGAGGCTACGCTTCTGGAACCCACATCAAACTTTTGACTTGCCTGAAAAATGGGATTCCTGCCCTCCATGGTAGCAATAGACACAACCGGCGCCTTCAGCAGTCTGGCAGCCACCTGTTCGCAACTATACAGTAAGTCCATCTGCCCCGGGAGTACATATCCCTTTCTGGCACGCTGTTCCATGCTTTCCCGGAATTCCAGTTCGATGGCATCGGCCTGCTCCTTGATCCTGGCAGGCTCCTCCAGAAAGAAAACCAGACGGCTCCCGGCATCACCATTCATCCGAATCAGAATCTCCGGTAACGTCATGGTATCCTCATAAAAATACCTGATATACCCTTCCAGATTGGCCCCTGCATGGAGTTCCAACAGCTGCTCCTTTAATTCCTTCACCTGTGTGGATATTCGGTGAGCCTCTTCTGACAGATGATCTTCCCTGAAAATCTTCTCCTGTGCTGAGGCTTCCTTCTCAATCCGCTTCACACCTTCCCTGATCTGTTCTTCCTCCAGCACAAACTCTGTGGCAGGAAATATGGTAATGCTCTCCAGATTCTCAATGGAACGCTGACTCAGAATATCAAAGCTCCTGATAGATTCCACCTCATCCCCCCACAGTTCGATACGGTAGGGATTCTCTTCCGTCAGATCAAACACATCCACAATACCGCCGCGAATAGAGAATTGTCCCGGATTCTCCACCTGATAGGTCTTCTCATACCCAAGGGCCACCAGTCTTCGTGCCAGCCTGCTTTCCTCCAAAATGCCTCCCTTAGATACCGGCTTCTGTGGATCCCACATGACCTGAGGTGTCATCAGCGCCGCAAAGGTGGTGACAATAGTCACAGGTTTCCCCTCACTCAGGCGCCGAAGCAGACACACTCTCTCCCTGGTCAATTGATTCCCGTGAATATCCGCCTGAAAAAAGATCAGATCCTTTGCAGGATAAAGCATCACATTCCTGTCATAAAATTTATATTCCTCATAGATTTCCCTGGCTTTTAGGTCACTATAAGTAACGATGACTTTACACTTCATGCCATCGGACAAACCATAGATCATATGCAGCTTCTGGGAATCCACACACCCGGTCACTGATACCGGACCCTTATTCTTGCGGATGGCTTCCCTTATTTGTTCAAACTCTGCCAGCTCCTTTAGTGGAGCAAGTAATGCCTGCATTGCTTTCCTCTCCCATTACCTCATATCAACATTTTACCCATTCTTCCGGTTAAACTGATTCATGGCGCTATCCACCTCATCTGTCACCATCATGCGGATCGCCTCTGCAGCTTTGCCTGCCGCCTCATTCATCACCTTGCGCTCGTCCTGAGTGAAATGTCCCAGCACATAGTCCACCAGGTCATATTCCTTGGGCTTCTCTCCCACGCCCATCTTCACCCGCATGAAATTATCATGCCCAAGCTGCGCAATAATATTTTTCAAACCATTATGTCCTCCGGCACTGCCCTTCTTGCGAATCCGAATCTGTCCCACATCCAGACTGATGTCATCTGAGATCACAATCAACTCACAGGTCTCGTCCACCTTATAATAATCCACCAACTCACGGACACTCTCCCCGCTCAGATTCATATAAGTCTGAGGCTTTACCAGAATCACCTTCTGCCCGGCCACATAACCCTTGCCGATCATGGCTTTGTGCTTCTTCTCCAGAACGCTGATGCGCTCCTCCTCTGCTAATCTGTCTATGACATCAAAACCAATATTATGCCTGGTTCCGGCATATTCTCTGCCGGGATTTCCCAGCCCTACTATGATATACATAATAATCTCCCTTCAAGCATAATGCTTACACAACCAAAACCCCGTACGCAGACGCGGCGGGGGTATGATTGTTCTATTTACATCGCATAGTACCTTGAACTGTGCTTCTTCTGATTCTATTTTAGCAAATTCAGTCTTAAATGTAAACAAGAAAAAGGAATGAATGCCAAAGCAATTTACAGACAAAATCAGCGGAACCTAAAGGCCCGCTGATCCTGCGACCGGTATTCTATTCTTCCGGCTCCATCATTGCTTTCTCATAACTTTCCAGAATGATCTTCTGAATATTATCTCTGGTGGAAGAATTGATGGGATGTGCGATATCCCTGTATTCTCCGTCAGTAGCCTTCTTACTGGGCATGGCAATAAATAACCCCTTCTCGCCTTCGATCACCTTGATGTCGTGAACCACGAATTCGTTATCTAAGGTAATGGATACGATTGCTTTCATCTTGCCTTCTTTTGTGATCTTGCGAACACGAACGTCTGTAATCTGCATTTGTGTTACCCCCTTGATGTAATGTTATAGTTCAGCCATAGACTGTATGGCGGGCGAATCATGCTTGCATGAATGAGCGCGTGATGCAGTCTATGAGAAGAGCGCCCGTTTATGAGCAAAGTTAGCTGCGAAGCAGCGGGAAAGCCCCGTAGGCGCCTTTGCGAATGGGTGCGGCTGAACGGTCTCCTGCTAGATGATATACCTCTCGTTTTTCTCTACCACGATTCTGATGCCATCTTCGCCCACATAGCGGGAGCCTGCGCGGATGGTGTCGCGACTCTCTACTATGCAATTCTCGATGTAGGTGTTGTCGCCTATATATACATCATTTAAAATGATAGAGTTCTTGATCACACAGTTATTGCCTATGTAGCTCTTCTTGAAGATCACGGAGTTCTCCACCATGCCGTTGACGATGCAGCCGCTGGAGATCAGGCTGTTATGCACCTGGGCTCCTGCGTTGTACTTGGCAGGCGGCAGGTCGTCTACCTTGGAGTAGATGTCCGGATACTGCTTGAAGAAGTAGTTACGCACCTCGGGCTTTAAGAAGTCCATGTTGGTGTGATAGTAGTCTTCCACGGAGGCGATGTTCCTCCAATAGGTCTTCATTTTGTACGCATAAATGCGCTTTAAGTCTCTGTAGCGGATCAGGATATCTCTTACAAAATCGTATCGGTCTTCCTCTGCACATTTCTCGATCATTTCGATCAGCTGGCGGCGGCGGATGACATAGATGCCGCAAGAGATGGTGCTGGTCTTAGCCTGCAGCGGTTTTTCCTCAAATTCACGGATTCTTCCATCCTCATCCACACGCACAGTGCCGAAACGTTCCACATCTGTGCCGGGCTCCATATCGCGGCACACTACCGTAATGTCTGCTTTCTTCTGAATATGATATTCCAGAACTTTGTTAAAGTCCATCTTGTAAACACCGTCACCGGAAGCGATCACTACGTAGGGTTCGTGGCTGTTCTTTAAGAAAGACAGGTTCTGGGCAATGGTATCGGCTGTGCCCCGGTACCAGTTACTGTTGTCAGCTGTCATGGTGGGAGTAAATACGTAGAGTCCTCCCTGTTTGCGTCCAAAATCCCACCATTTGGAAGAGCTTAGATGCTCATTGAGACTTCTGGCATTGTACTGTGT